>JAAYXS010000300.1 GCA_012515775.1 Phycisphaerae bacterium | reverse complement strand
GTTGTATGTCGCCTTTAGACACGATAGCGCGTCCACAACGTCCATAGGCCGCGCCGCGGCAGCGGCAGGCGGGGCGCAATGCGCCCAAACCAAATCTGGTAGTACAACAGGTGCAACGCGTCGGATACTACAGATAGCAAGCGGGTCTTCATGCGTCCGATCGCGCCGCGAGCCACCACTATCGACTGTAGAGGGTATTCCAGCGCCCCCATGGCCGTTTTGTACTCGTAGCGGCCCGGGCCGTCCTCCGCGCGCCGCACTCCGGCGGCAATCGCGGCCTCAACCGTCCGCACCTGGACCAGTATACCCAGATGCGCGCGATTCCACTGTGGCCGCACGTCGCGTGCTGACAAGCGCCAGTGCTCATGCGTCCCAAAGCGCAGAAAGTAGTTGCTGGACACGAGTTCCCCATCCGCCCGCAGGTTGCAGAATCCGGCCCGGTTTTCGGCAGCCAGCGTACGCACGAGGTCGCGGTTGAACTCCAGCGCGCCCGGCCAGTCGTGAAAGTGGCCCAGTTTCCGAGCCCGGCGCCACTGGGAGGTGTGCAGGGACACGAAGGCCTCGTAAGCGGGCAACGCGGCGTCACCGCTGACGCTCTCCACGGCCACCTGGTGCTTGGTGGTGAGCCGGTTCCAGCCACGTTCGTATTCCCGGCGCTGCGTTTTCTGCAATCCGCGCAGGTAAGTGTCACTATCGGCCGGCAGGTTGTACACATTATGCACGGTGGTCGCCAGGTCGCGTACCACGTGCGTCCCGGGCAGCGCCTGGGACGCGGCGCGCACAGTGCGTGCGTGCGGCCGTTCGCCGGAAAGCGGACCGAACGACACGGCGTCACACTTGTGCACGTAGAGGAGTTGCCGCAGCACATCAGCGTACACTTGGCGCGCCTGCTCCGGCTCGACTGGGGGGTTTAGGACTGCCAGAGTGGAATCAGAGCCGATGAATTTGGCCAGACGCACGGTGACCGGTCCGAGGCGTAGGCGGTCGATGAGCATGGGCAGGATGGCGATTATTTCGCCGGCGGCGCGAAATACGAACACGCATAAGCGCCGGCGATAGGCATAGTGCCGCCACCAGATACGGCACCAGTCGAAGGAGAAGTAGACGTCGCCGCCCACGCGCTCTAAAAAGCGGTCCCAGTCATGGCGCAGCGTGGCGAGTGTATCGAAGTCGGTAAAGCATTCGCACGCAATGGCCGCGCGCGGCGCCACGGCAGGCGCCTGGCAGGTTTGTACCGCACGAGCGCTCATTTCGCAGGCTCCGTTCCCAGCAGATGAAAGCGGAGCGCGGCAGTGGCCTGCCTGACCTGGTGCCGGGCCGCCTGGCGCCCCAGCAGGGCCTGCATGCTCCAGGCTGCGGCACGGACCAGCATCGCTCCGACATACACGGCCTTCGCGGCGTAATAGGCGGCCCGTCCGTAATGCTTGCGATTGAATAGCAGTACGCTTTTCTGGTTCTGCACATACATAGGCACACTGCGCTGGTCGGTGCTCTGGCCGCCGCCGTGCACGTGCAGAATTCGGGCTACCGGCGCGAAGCAGCAGGGCCAGCCGGCGC
>JAAYXS010000040.1 GCA_012515775.1 Phycisphaerae bacterium | reverse complement strand
GGTACAGGATGGCGACGGAAACGAGCCGCCGTTGGGCGTCGTGATTGCCGGTGACTGCCCGGAGCCGTGCGGCGACCTCGATCTGGACTTTGACGTCGATCTTTACGACTACGATTTCTTTTTTGACTGCTTCGGAAGGTGCCGCGGCGAATCCGGCTATTTCGAGCCCGCAGATTTGGACCACGACGGCTGCATCGGCATGAGTGATCTTGAATTGTGGCTGGGCTGTTACGAAGCCTACGCAGATTGATCCCCTGAATCTGACGCCGTGAACCAGGGGGCATGCCCGCGCTTACAGCTTGTGCATGGCACCCGCCGCGGCGCATGGCACCCGCGCTTGGCACCCGCGCTTGGCACCGGCGCATGGCACCCGTGGCGCGACCCATGGCGCCAACATGGCACGTGTTCACCCGCAACGACACTTCCGCACGCGCGGCGCGTCGGCTACATTCTCGGCGTGGCGAGCGAAGACTCCAAGTGCGATCTGCCGGCCTCGGCCCCTCGGGATGAAAGCGCGCGGCTTGCGCCTTCTGCGGCCCCATCAACAAATAGCGAGCGGCCGGCTGGGACGCCGCCCAATAGCGAGCGCCCTACGCCGGCTGCGCCCTCTGCGGCCGCGCCGGCCAATAGCGGGCGGTCCACGCCGGCCTCGGTTCCGTTGCGGGACGGCGAGCGGCTTACGCCGGCCATGCAGCAGTATTGGCAGCAGAAGCAGCAGGTCGGGCAAGCCATTCTGCTGTTTCGCATGGGCGATTTCTACGAGATGTTTTACGAGGACGCCGAGCTGGCGGCCCGTGTGCTGGGGATTATGCTCACCAGCCGCGACGGCGGCCGCACGCCGCTGGCCGGCATTCCGCACCATGCCTTGGAGAGCTACCTGGCGAAGCTGGTGGCGGCGGGCTACAAGGTCGCCATCAGCGAGCAGATCGAGGATCCGCGGCAGGCCAAAGGGATCGTTGACCGAGCGATCGTACGGATCGTCACGCCGGGCACGCTGACGGATGAAGCCCTGCTGGACCGTACGCGCAGCAACCTCGTGGCCGCGGTCTGCCTGCAACACGGGGCCGGGGGCATCGCCGCGCTGGAACTGTCCACGGGCGACTTTCACGTACGAATGTGCCCGCCGCAGCAGATCGTCGACGAGTTTTGCCGCCTCGAGCCGGCCGAGGTGCTGCTGGCGGACGATGCCGCGGCCGGTCCACACGCGCTGGAGGCGGATATCCGTGACCGCGTGCGGGCCGCGATTACGTATCGCAGTCCGACCGATTTTTCCGTTTCGCGGGCCGAACAGGTGCTTAAAGACCACTTCGGCATCGCGCGGCTCGATGGGCTGGGCTTCGATCATGTGGACCTCTCGCTGCAGGCCGCGGCGGCCTTGCTGGTCTATGTGCGCGAAACGCAAAAGCTGACGGCGCGGCACCTCTGCCCGCCGCGCCGGGAACCCATTGAAGACTACATCGTGCTGGACGCGACCACGCTGCGCTCGCTCGAAATCGAGCGCACGCTGCGCAGCGGCGCGCGGGCCGGCTCGCTGCTGGCGGCCGTGGATCGCACGTGTAACCCCATGGGGGCGCGGCTGTTGCGGGCGTGGCTGTGCTACCCGCTTAAGGACATTGAGCAGATTCGCGTGCGGCAGCGCATTCTGGCGGCGCTGTACGAGCACCCGCCCCAGCGCAGCGTGCTGCGCGAAGCGCTGCGCGAGATGGGCGATCTGGGGCGCACCATCGGCCGGCTGGGCGTGCAGCGTACGCACCCGCGAGAACTGCGCGGTCTGGGAGACGGCCTGACAAAGTTCGCCCCGCTGCGCACTGCATTGCGGGCGCTGAAATGCGAAGAATGCGATGCACTGGCCGACAAGCTTGAAGATCTGGACGAATTGGCCTCAATGCTGTGCACAGCGCTGAACAAGGACGCCCCGCTGACGCTGCGCGAGGGCGGGATATTCGCCGCGGGGCACCATGCTGAGCTCGACCGGCTGCGCGCCATCAACGTCGACGGGCAGCGCTGGCTGGCCGAGTTTCAGGCGCGCGAAAGCCGGCGCACCGGCATTCCATCGCTGAAGGTCGCGTACAACAAGGTTTTTGGGTACTACATCGAGATCACGAACGCCCACCGCGAACGCGTTCCGCCCGACTATGTGCGCCGCCAGACCGTCAAAAACGCCGAGCGCTACATCACGGACGAGCTGAAACGCTATGAGGCCGAGGCGCTGTCGGCCGACGCTCGGGCCCGCGAGCTTGAATACGAGCTGTTCGTCGAGCTGCGCGAACAGGTCGCCCGCCACATCCCGATGTTGCAAAGAGCGGCCGGCGCCCTGGCGGAGATAGACGTGCTGGCCGGCTGGGCGGAGTTGGCGCACCAGCGCAAGTACGTGGCGCCGGAATTCGTGGCGGAGCCGGTGCTGGAAATCACGGCCGGGCGGCACCCGGTGGTCGAACAAGCGCTGGAAGCGGCGTTTGTGGCGAATGATACTTGGTTGGTGGCGCGGGAGGATTTGGGGACAGCGGGCAAGGGATCTAGGGATCTAGGGATCGAGGGATCAAGGGATCGAGGGATCGAGGGATCAAGAAAGGACGGAAGTGAGGGAGAACCGAGCGATCGCGCCTCTCCCAAATCTCTGGCCCTGATCACTGGCCCCAATATGGCGGGCAAGAGTACCTATATCCGCCAGGTGGCACTGCTGACGCTGCTCGCGCATTGCGGCTGTTGGGTGCCGGCGCGGCGCATGCGGCTGGGGCTGGTGGATCGCATATTCACGCGCGTCGGCGCGGCGGATGAACTGGCGCGCGGACAATCCACGTTCATGGTCGAGATGCTCGAGACCGCCAATATTCTGCACAACGCGACTTCGCGCAGCCTGGTTATTCTGGACGAAGTCGGCCGTGGCACGAGCACCTTCGACGGCGTCTCGCTGGCCTGGGCCATCACCGAGCACCTGGGCACGCGCATCGGCTGCCGCACGTTGTTCGCCACGCACTACCACGAGTTGACCGAACTGGGCGAGCTGCTCGAATCGGTGTTCAACCTGAATGTCGTCGTCCGCGAGTACGAGGACCAGGTCGTTTTTCTGCACCGCATCGCCCCAGGCGCCGCCGACCGCAGCTATGGCCTGCACGTGGCGAAGCTGGCGGGCGTGCCCCGGCCGGTGCTCGAACGCGCCAATGCCGTGCTCACCGAACTTGAAAAGACGTTTTCACGCGAATCGCAGAGGCCGGTGCTGGCGGCCGTACAGCGCCGGCGGCAGCGACAACTGCGGTTATATGAAGAGCCGGAGGACGCCGTGGTGCGCGAATTGCGCGAGTGCGACCTCAAACAGCTCGACACGGTGGGCGCCGTGGAGTTAATCCGTCGCTGGCGGGTGATTCTGGGAATGTCCGAATAAGCGATCGATCAGGAAATGCGCCGCCTGCAATTCCAATCGGCGTGAGGCGAGTTGAGCTACGCGATGAGCTGGTTGAAGCGCCCTGAGGTTTGGTTTCCGGCCGCGTTGATTCTGTTGATCGTTGCGGGTGCCGCGCTTCTCAACAATCCGACGTGCCAGTCGCTGGATGAGCGGGACTGGCGCTGGTATGCGTGTGCCAACGCCTGGCGTTCCACGTTCGACGCCGTCAGCGCTGCTTGCGGCGCCGGACTGCTCACGCATGACATCGATGAGGAATACACCACAATCGGTAAGTGCGTTCTGT
>JAAYXS010000299.1 GCA_012515775.1 Phycisphaerae bacterium | reverse complement strand
TGCTGGTCGAGGCGGGCGCCGGGGATGACACCAAGCCGCGCATGGCCCTCGAAGGTCTGGCTTGGTACACCGGCAGCAGCGGCACGCCGGCGCAGCGCGCCGCGTACATCGAGGTGCTCACCGCGGCGCTGTCCAAAGATCGACAGCCGGGGGTGAAGGCGTTCCTCATTCGCCAGCTTCAGCTTGTTGGCGACGACAGCGCGGTTCCAACATTGGGGAAACTTTTGCTGGACGCCGAGGTTTATGACTTCGCGGCCCAGGCTCTGGTTACGATCGGCTCAGATGCGGCGCGGGCGGCTTTGCGCGCGGCTTATTCCGAGGCGCAAGGGCCGTGCCGTATTGCGATTATTCAGGCCCTGGGAGTGCTCCGCGATTCCGATTCGGCTGACCGGCTCGCGGAAGACGCCAACGGGCCGGACCGCGGAATTCAATTAGCGGCTTTACCAGCGCTCGCCAACATGGACTCGCCGGCGTTTCGGGAAGCGGCCCGCAAGTTCGAATGCCAGACACACTATGAACGGTCACAGTTGGACGCTCTGCTGTTCCGCACGTCGGCGCACGCGGCCGAGGAAGGCGAGCCGGAGGCCGAAGCCGCTCTGACGGCAGAACTGCAAAGCGCGGATCCTCATATTCGCAGCGCCGCACTCTCCAGCGCCGCCGGCGTGAAATCGATTGACTTGGTGCTCTCGTTCCTGGCGGATGAAGACGCCGAGGTTCGCGCCACGGCCACGAACATCGCCATTTCTCTGCAGGGCGAGGGTGTAACCGCGGCATATCTGGAGAGGCTGCCCAAGGCGACGGAAACCGGGCGCGTCGCTCTTATCGGCATTCTGGGCAAGCGTGGCGACGCCGCCGCTCTTAGTGCGGTTCTCAAAGCGCTGCAGGACGAATCGCCGGCGGTTCGCCTGGCGGCCGTGGAAGCGGCCGCGGCGCTGGGGCGCACCGCGGCGGTCGAGCCGCTCATCAAGCTGCTGAGCGACGATGGGGACTTGCGCGCTGCGGCGCAGCGGGCTCTCACGAATATCCGAGATGAGCAGGCGGCGGCCCAGATTGCCGGTGCGCTCAGCGGGAGCCCGCCGCGTGTACAGGCCAGGCTGCTGCAAATATTGGCTGATTCGCACGCCGTGGAGCAGGCCGACGCGATTTGTGGTTGCCTGGAAAAGGAAGACGAGGGGGTACGGCTGGCGGCGCTGCGGGCGGTCGAGGCACTCGCGCCGTCTAGCGCGTTGGATCCGCTGGTACGACTGTTGCCGAAGCTCGAGAATTCCGAGCAGCGTGAGGCATGCGAAAGCGCGCTGACGGCCGTATGCCGGCGCGCCCCAGACCGCGTTGCCGTCTCCGGGAAGCTTCTGGCGGCGCTGCCGGCGGCGCGCGCGGAAGACTACTGCTCGTTGCTGCGCGTGCTTGGCAAGCTGGGCGGCGCCGAAGCTTTCCAGACGGTCCGGCAGGCGTTAGGTGATTCGCGATCTGAAGTCGTCGAAGCGGCTTTCCGCGCTTTGTCCACCTGGCCGGATCCGGCGGCCGCGGCCAACATTCTCGAAGTCGCCGCCGCGTGCAGCGAGCTGCGCCATCACGTTCTGGCGTTGCGGGCGTACGTGCGCCTGGTCGGCGCGGACCAGGAGCTGTCCGCGGCGGACAAGCTGGCCGCCTATGAAAAGTGCATCGCGCACACGCGCCGGGTCGATGAACGCAAGCTGCTGCTGTCGAGGATCGGTGAATTGCCGGAGCCGCGCACCATTTCAGTGTTGCAGCGCTTCCTCCTCGATGACCAACTCCGCAACGAGGCCGGCGCGGCGCTGTTAGGCGTGGCCGAACGTCAGCTCCCGGCAGGTTGGCAACGCGCCCGTCAAGCCATCTGGCTGGCGCTCGATGCGGTGGATGACGACGCGCTACGGGAGCGCGGCAAGACGCTGCTGGCGCGTGCCGAGGAATACGAGGGCTTCGTCACCGATTGGCAAGTAGCCGGGCCGTTCGAGCAGGACGGCAAGGGCTGCCTGGAGCTGTTGGAGGTCGCCTTTGCGCCTGAGCAGCCGGACGCTCCCGGCGTAACCTGGCAAAGACAGACCATGCCCACCGACCGCCCGGAGTTTTGGTATGTGGACCTGAACGCGTGCGCGAACATGGCCGGGTCGAATCGGGTTGCTTATCTACGCACGGTCATCGACTCGCCCAGGGCGCAGGACGTTCAGCTTGAGCTTGGCAGCGACGATGCCCTGAAAGTCTGGCTCAATGGGGAACTGATTCACACGTTCGCCGGCGTGCGCGGTTGCGAGCGCGGGCAGGATAAGGTGCCCGCCCAGCTGAAGAAGGGCCGCAACGAACTGCTGCTGAAGGTGGTCAATGGCGGCGGCGGCTGGGCGGCGTGCGCACGCTTGCGCCAGCCGGACGGCTCACACGTCGAGGGCGTGAAGATCGACTTGGGCCAGTGAATCGGTATGATTTTCGGCACGCTCCGGCAGTGCCGTGGCGCGTGTGCCAACTGTGCGCCGCTGCTTGAAGCCGCAGCTTCAAGCAGCGCCGCTTGCGTGGTGGCTGCGGGCGCGTCCGGGCCAGGCTGCCGCATGAGCCCAGGAGATCCCAAGTGCGAATCATATTAGTTGGCGCGGTTTCGCTGTTGTTGGCGGGCATGAGCGCTTACCGCGCTCAGGGCGGAGAGGTGAAGGACGAAGTGAAGATGAGAATTAGCGAGGCCGCGCCGCGCCACGCTCCGGCACAAGCGCAGAAACCGCGTACTTTGCTGGTGTTCACCCTTTGCCGTGGGTTCCCGCATGACTCGATCCCCACCGGCGCCGCGGCCATGAAAATCTTGGGCGAAAAGACGGGCGCGTTCACCGTGGTCGAGAGCGATGACATTGATATGTTCACGCCCGAGAAGCTGGCCGGCTTTGACGCGGTTTGCCTGATGAGCTGCACCGGTGAGCTGTTTTTGCCGGCGAATTTCGAACAGCTCCCGGCGGCGGAGCAGGAAGCGGCCCGGCGGCGCGACGAAGCGCTCAAGAAGTCGCTGCTGGACTTCGTGTCAGGCGGTAAGGGCCTGATCGGCAGTCATGCCGCGACCGACTGCTTCTACAAGTGGCCCGAATATGGCGAAATGATGGGCGGTTACTTCGACGGGCATCCGTGGAATGAGCCGGTTACGGTTCGGCTGGACGAACCGAACCACCCGTTGAACGCGGCCTTCGACGGCAAGCCTTTCGTGATCGCCGACGAAATCTATCAGTTCGGCGCCCCGTACTCGCGGGACAAGCTGCGCGTCCTGCTCAGCCTGGAGCCGGCGAAAATCGATCCGGCCAAGCCGGGCATCAAGCGCACTGACGACGATTTTGCGATTAGCTGGGTTCGGCAGTACGGCAAAGGGCGCGTGTTCTACTGTTCGCTCGGGCATCGCGACGAGATCTTCTGGAACCCGCAGATTCTGGCGCATTATCTGGCCGGCATCCAGTTCGCGTTAGGCGACCTGAGCGCCGACGCCGCCCCGGTTCCGCACCCAACCGGCCAAACCTCCTTGGATGCGATCACGCTATTTAACGGAAAGGACCTGAGCGGCTGGGTCTGCAAGCCTGGGGCCTGGGCCGCTGAAGACGGGGTTCTGGCTTGCCGGGGCGGCGGCGATATCTGGACCGAACAACAGTTCGGCGACTTCATTCTGGACCTCGAGTTCAAGATTGATAAAGGCGCCAACAGCGGCGTCTTCTTTCGCACGGCCGACATAAACGATTGCGTACAAACCGGCATCGAACTGCAGGTGCTCGACTCGTACGGCAAGGCAGCCGTCGACAAGCACGACTGCGGGGCGATTTACGACTGCCTTGCGCCCAGCAAGAACGCCGTCAAGCCCGCGGGCGAGTGGAACACGCTGCGCCTGGTGTGCCGCGGGCCGCGCCTTCAAGCGGTCATGAACGGCTTGGTAATCATTAATATGAACTTGGATGATTGGAAGGAAGCCGGGCGAAACCCGGACGGCAGCCCGAACAAGTTCCGCACGGCCTACAAGGATATGCCGCGTGCGGGGCACATCGGTTTCCAGGATCACGGCGGCGGGATTTGGTATCGCAACATCCGGATCAAACCGCTGCCAGTTTCGCCGGGCTGAAACCCGCGGGGCAGGGGCGGTTGGCGGCGCTGCAAAATAAAACGGCCGGCCGGAGTGGGTAATCTCCGGCCGGCGCGTTCACTTAACAAAGCGTGCCCGACGGGCTTAGTTGCCGCCCGTCAGAGCCTGCACAAAGGGGTCGATATCGAAAACATTCACAGACCCGTCGCGATTGCAGTCATTGGCGCAGAGATAACCGCAGGAATAGGCAGCTTCCCAGGCCGGCTGATCGGTCAAGGCAAGGACAAAGGGATCGATATCGAAGACGTTTACGGCGCCGTCGCAATTTGAGTCACCCATCGTGCACGGCGCGGCGCACTCGTCCGGGCGACCGTCGCCATCGGCGTCCTCCGAGTGGCCGGAGGCGATGTCGCACTCGTCCAGCACGCCGTTTTCGTTGCAATCCTGGCAAGCGGGGTCGGTGGGCTCGCAGTCCAGGAGCTCGCAGGCGTCGAGGACGCCGTCCTGGTTGCAATCGGGCTTGGTGTACAGGCAGGCCGGGCCGACCATGGTGAACACAAAGTCACCCACGGCGCCGTTCTTGCCGGAAATGCGGATCCAATAAGTGCGTCCGGTTTGAACGAAATACTGGGGGATGTGTGACTGGGGCGTTCCGCCGTAGTCGTCATTGCAGAAGAGCTGGTTACTGGTTGTACCGGGGCAGTTGCTGTGCAGTGAAAGCACAGTGTCGTACGACGATCCCATCAGCGAGAAGGATGCGAAGCCATTGCCGAGCGGAGTGTAGTAATACCACACGTCCGGGGTGCTGCTCGAAGAGCCGCAGTTTGCGGAGCCATCTACGGTAGCGCCGACGGTTGTGCCGGAGTGGACCGTGCCCGGGCAGGCGATTTCCGCATCTAAACAGGAATCGTAGGCCTGCGCGAAGGGCGGCGGCAGCATCTCACACTCGTCGGGAATGCCGGTGCCCTGGCAGTCCTCGCTGGTCCCGGCGGCAATGTCGCATTCGTCCGGTACACGATTCTGGTTGCAGTCCTGGCTGGTTCCGGCATGGATGTCGCAGAGGTCCGGCACGTCGTTGCCGTTACAGTCGCTCAGGCCGCCCTCTTCGCACTCGTCTGGCCGGCCGTTCTCATTGCAGTCCGGGCTGACGAGGCCATCGCCGTCCGGGTCGGTTGGATCGATGTCGCAGTCGTCGGGGACGCCATTCAGGTTGCAGTCCGCTTCGCACTCGTCCGGCACGCCGTTGGCGTTGCAATCTTGCGAGCCGCCGCAGCCGGGGTAGGTGCTGCAGCCCGGGGAGCTGCAATCGACGTCGCATTCGTCAGGGATGCTATTGCCGTTGCAGTCGGTGAGCAGCGGCCAGTTCATTATTTCGGCCTGGTAGACTTCGCGGCCGCTGGTAGCTTGAATCCAGATTAGAATTGTGATGTCGCTCTGGCGCGCCCAGCTTGTGGCGTCGAAAGTAATGTCCCAGGGGGCGACTTGCTCGCACGCGCCGGGCATAAGCGTGATATCCTGGGAAGTGGAGGCCTGGCGGAAGCAATTGCGCGAGTAGTCGGGCGAGTCCGGATAATAATCGAGCACGTGAACCATTTGGACGCGCACTGTGCGCGCGGTGCTGGCCTGCGAACACACGGTGGCCGAAATCCGATAAGTCTGACCTCCGAGGTGCACTGCCGAGCCCTGTATAGTGTACTCGCTGGGGATAGCGTGGCGGGCGTTGTATTGTGCGAGGTAACTCATTCCGGATGTGCCGCCGACGCGCTGAAGCACGCCGTCGAACCAGGCCGTGGGAGTACCGCTAAGGCTGTAGTAGCTGCTGCGTGAACTGCCCCAGGTCGTGGCGTACGCGTCGCCGACGTGGATTTGATTGCCCGCAAACGTGTCGGGATAGCTGTTGAGCAGGGCGCCAAACGCCTGACCGGCGTAGGTGCAGTAGCCTCAGCCGGTGCTCGTGAATTCTTCGCACAAGACGACGCGCTCCGCGCCGGCCAGTGCCGGCGGAG
>JAAYXS010000298.1 GCA_012515775.1 Phycisphaerae bacterium | reverse complement strand
TCCAACCGGCCACTCCCACCAGCCGCATGTGCAACGCATCACAATCGGCGAATTGCAGCACGCCGGCGCTCAGCTCGCGCAAGAATTCCGTTCTGGAAGTGGGGCGCTGGGCCATGTGCAGGATACTCCGGCCCAGCACTACCAAATCATCCGAACCGCCCTTCGCTGCGATCAGCGGCTTGCCTGGCTTGCGCCGCCCGCCGCGCGAGCGCTGCTCCCCATCGGGCTGGTTGTGTTTTCTGTTCAACATGAACCAATCATCTTCCGGCCCGTATTGAGCGCCGGCGGCTGCTCGCCTCGGTGTCTCGGCCTGTTCGGTTTAGGTTGGAATTCTTCGGACCATTCACGGGCGCAGCGCGCCCCCTCACCTTATCATCCTTGCTGCGTGCCGTAGTCTGGCGCACTTGCGGGCGTGCGCCGCCTGACAAGGTGTGCGAGGCCGTCTCGACAAGCACCACGGCAGCCGGGTGCCGTAAACGTCGCTCAACGCTGATGGCGTAGAAGCGCACCCGGGCGTCGCCCATATGTCCCACGACTTTGGTTATACGTTCGCTGGCAAATTCCCGCGCTACCAGATCCGGCAGCGCGTAAAATCCCAGACCACGCAAGCCGCAGGCCTGCAGCAAGGCCGCGTCCTCGAACTCCGCGACCCGCCGCGGCCGTACGTCGACCGACTGAAACCACTGCTCCATCGCGCGGCGGCCCCAGGAGTTTGCGGTCGGCAGCAGTGCGGGGGCGTCGTCGAGCGATTTCGGAAATCCCGGCTGTAGTTGCCGCGCCAGCTTCGGCGCGGCGCAGAGCGTTAGGCCCGACTCGCCGATGAGCTGCCCGAAAGCCCGCACCTTGATGGTTGGATCCGGCGGCGCGTCTGACAGAACCAGATCAAGGTCGTGCACTGCCAGGGCCGGCAGCAACTGTGCCTGCGTGCCTTCCACGCACACGACATGCACCGCCTGGGGTTGCCGCAACACCGGCTCGAGCAAGCGGCTGACGATGGTCTTCGGCAATACATCGTCAACCCCTAAGCGGAAACGCAAGGACGTCTCGGTCGTGCGGCCTTTGGCGATATCCGTGAACTCCTGGCCCAGCGCAAATATCTCGTCCGCGTAGCGCGCCGCCAGGCGCCCCAGCTCATTGAGCGCCAGACTGCGCCCGACGCGCTTGAACAGTCTCGCGCCCAGTGCCGCCTCCAGTTCGCGAATTTGAGCCGAGATAGTCGGAGGTGATAGAAGCAGCCGGCGCGAGGCGGCCGCGATGCTACCCTCGCGTGCCACTATCCAGAAGTAGTAGAGGTGATGGTAGTTCAACCAGTCCATTCCCCGCATCTTATTTGTATTTATCGCACTGTCAACCCAATCGTTGGGATTTTCCGAACTACCTCGCCGCGGCACCGCCAGGCCCTAGGACGCTCGCGGCAAGGCCCGTGGCGAGCAAATAGGCCCTGCGGCGGGCCGCCCGGGGCCTCGCTCGGATGCTATTAGGTAAACCCTAACGCTCAATGTGATAATTTTGATCTTGTTAACAAGGCGCGGCGGGCTTAAATATGTCAGGCGAGACCATGGGCCGGCGCCGGCTGCGGGCGCCGACGGAAAAGGAGACGCGGCATGCAGGTCGAGATCGTGTCCCCCAAGTTGAGCGTGCGCACCCCGCTGCGCCATCTGGTCGACGCCCGCCTGCGGTATGCCCTCGGGCCCTTCAGGCGCCGTATCACGGCCATCACGGTTGCCTTCGAACCGCTGGCCGGGGCGCGCGGCAGGCGGGGCTTTCGCTGCCGAGTGCGCGTGTTGCCACTACGCGGC
>JAAYXS010000297.1 GCA_012515775.1 Phycisphaerae bacterium | reverse complement strand
TCAACATCCGCGAAGCCAATCCGGACGTGGAGTGCGGCCAGTGGCAATTCGAGCTGAACGGCCTGTGGTTCTCGCAGGAGCGCCGCGACGATCGCGTGATGCTGTGGCAGACCCTCAAGTACGGAATTACGGATGATTTGTATGCCGAGCTCGAGGTGCGCGAGCCGTACATCTGTGAGAGCAGTAGAGATTCCGGCGCGGGCGACAGTGTCTTCCGCGTCTTCTGGCGCGTACTGCGGGAAACTGATTGCTGCCCGGCATTGGCCTTCGATGCCTCCGTGCGGGCCCCCAGCGGCTGCGGTTCTTCCGGCGTAGACGGCACGGCCCGCGGCATGGTGACGAAAACTCTGGGCGATTGCTTCCGCGTCCACTTCAACGGCTTCGTGCAGACCGCTAACGGCTTTGAAGGCCGCGAACGTTTCGACCGCCGCCACTTCCAGTGGGGGGCCGGTCCGGGCGTTGACTACCGCCTCAGCGAAAACACCGTGGTTCTGGCGAACTATCTGCACCGCGTGAACGAGGAATACGGCGAGTCGAATCAGCAGATCGTCGAAGTCGGCTTGATACACAACATTCCAACCGGCGGCAATTGCCAGCACGCGATCAAGGTCGGCGGCGACGTCACCGTGGATGGCCGCGACTCGACGCCCCACCTCGGCGCCAAGCTGCAATACCAGGTAACCTGGAAGTAACCGCGCAAGGCTGGGAAGAGCGCTAGCTCTTAATAGCCTGCGAATCGGATAGCACGAGGGCCGCACCGCAAGGGCGGCCCTCTTCCGATAACAGGACGGGCTACTGGTTCCACGGGCCCTTATCAGCGTGCCGGACCTGCCCCAGCGCCGCGGGCTGCACCACTCGGCGATCTCGCCCTTTGACGACGTGTGACCCGCCGCGGTTATCAGGCCTTGCTCACATGTGGCAAACTGGGGGCTCTGGAAAAGAAGGTCGCTTCCTTTTGCCCCTCGGCAAGCAGATTGGACCTTACCAACGCCTGCCTCTGACCCAGGTCGCCCGGGCGCCGCGGCGGGCCAAGAGCCGTCTCATTACCTGGCTGCCCAGTCACCTCGGCCGCTTACACCTTGCTTTTACTCCTCAGTGCGGGAACAATTCAGCGCTTGGGCCTGCGCGTGCAGCGCGTCCGCAACGCGCGGACGGTGCGTCCTTGGCGCACCGCGTGGCACGCCGGCCCTGAGCCGGGAAAGGGAGAACGGATGGCACAACGGCGGAAGCGGCTCGGTGAAATTCTCGTCAGTTGGAATCTGCTCTCGCCAAACGCGCTGGCTGACGCGCTGGCCTATGCCACAGAACACAAAAAGCGCATCGGCGAAGCCCTGATCGAGCTGGAGCTCGTCAAAGAGGACGATGTTACCAAGGCCCTGGCCACGCAGTTCGATCTTGAATACGTCGACCTCGACAAGAACGTCGGCGTCACCGCCGCCCTGGAGCGCGTGCCGCCCAAGCTCATCGGCACCTACAAGTTCCTCCCGCTCAGCGTCGAAAACGATCGCATGAAAGTCATCGTTTCCGACCCGCTCGATCTCGAGCTGCTCGACCTGCTCCGCTTCCGCCTCGGCATGGAGATTGAGTGCGCCCTGGCCCCCTTGAGCAAGATCGAGCGCTACATCAATACGTTCCTTACAGACGTCCGCTCCAGCGTCGACGACGCCATCGAGGAAATCGACCGCGACGCCCTCGCCAAACGTGAAGCCGAAGGGAAAAAAGCCGCCGTCGACGTGGATGCCGACGCCCCGGTCATCAAGCTGGTCAACTTGATCATCGACGAAGCGGTGCGCGGCAGGGCTTCGGATATCCACGTGGAGCCCATGGCCGACCGCGTGCGTGTGCGCTACCGCATCGACGGCGTCTGCATCGTTCGCGACAACATCCCCAAGAGCATGCAGGCCGCCGTCACGGCCCGCCTGAAGATCATCTCGGGCATCGACATCTCCGAAAAACGCCTGCCGCAGGACGGCCGCATCAAGAAGAAAATCGGCACGCAACTCATCGACTTCCGTGTCAGCTCCCTGCCCGCCTACCACGGCGAGAGCATTGTCCTGCGTATTCTGCGGCCCGACTCGGTGCGCGTGGGCATCACCGGCCTCGGCTTCGAGCAGGACAGCTACGAAAAGTTCCAGAACATCATTAACGCCCCGAACGGCATCTTCCTGGTAACCGGCCCGACCGGCTCCGGCAAAACCACCACGCTGTACGCCGCGCTCCAGGAGCTGAACCGCCCCGACCGCAAGATCATCACGGCTGAAGACCCGGTCGAGTACAACTTTACCGGCATGAACCAGTGCCAGGTGAAGGAGGAGATCGGCTTGACTTTCGGGCGCATCCTGCGTGCGATGCTGCGGCAGGCCCCCAACATCATCCTGGTGGGCGAAATTCGTGACCGCGAGGTGGGCGAAGTGGCCGTGCAGGCCGCTCTGACCGGCCACCTGGTTTTCAGCACCCTGCACACGAACGACGCCCCGAGCGCCATCGCCCGTCTGATCGACATGGGCATCAAGCCCTTCCTGGTTGCGTCGAGCATTCAAGCGATCATGGCCCAGCGTCTCATCCGCGTGATTTGCAAGGAGTGCAAGGAAATCGACCCCGCGCCGGACCGCTTCGTGCTGAAGGTGCTGGACATCAAGGACGAAGACCTGGAAGGGCGTCACCTGTACCGCGGCCGGGGCTGTCCGCGCTGCGGGAATGTCGGCTACCGCGGCCGCCAGGGCATCTTCGAATTGCTCGAAATGAACAATGAACTGCGCGACCTGGCTTTCAACCGCGCCCCCACGACGCAATTGCGCAAAGCCGCCCGGGCCGCCGGCATGCGCAACTTGCTGGAGGACGGCAAGCTGAAGATCATGCGTGGCGTGACCACGCCGGTCGAAATCGCGCGCATCGCACAGGCCGAAGGCGTAGTGCGAGACGAGGAATGAAAAGAGGCGTTTAGGCGGTTAGGCTTTCAGGGATGCTCCGGGTACGAGCGAACTCCGTAGCGAATAGCTGACGGCCTGAATGACTAACGGCCTAAAGGACTAACAGCCTAAGGGATTAGCATGGCCACCGTTCATATTGACCGTCTGCTTGAGACCTGCATCCGCGTGGATGCTTCCGATATTCACCTGCACGTGGGGCGCCCGCCGGTGTTGCGCATGGACGGCGGTTTGCGCAGCCTCGAGACCAAGGTGCTGGAGCCCGAGGATACGGTTGCGCTGATGAAATCCGTGACCCCCGAGCGCAATCAGCAGGAACTGCAGGAAGAGGGCGGCACGGACTTCGGCTTCGCCTTCGGCGACAAGGGGCGCTTCCGCGTCTCCGTTTTCCGGCAGAAGGGCAACATCTCGATGGTGCTGCGGCTGATCCCGTCACGCATTCTGACGTTCGAGCAGATTGGCCTGCCGCCCATCGTAAAAGCGCTCTGCCGCCGCCCGCGCGGGCTGTTTCTGGTAACGGGGCCGACCGGCTCGGGCAAAACCACCACGCTGGCGACGATGATCGACTACATCAACCGCAACTTCGATCGGCACATCATCACAGTCGAAGACCCGATCGAGTATTACCATAAGCACCATAAGTCGTGCATCTCGCAGCGCGAAGTGGGTGTGGACGTGCCCAGCTTTGCCGAGGCCCTGCGACGCTCGCTGCGCATGGACCCGGACGTCATCCTGGTCGGCGAAATGCGCGACCTGGAGACCATGGAAGCCGCCATTCGCGCCGCCGAAACGGGGCACCTGGTTTTCGCCACGCTGCACACCACCGGCGCCCAGGGCACAATCAACCGTATCATCGACGCCTTCCCGGTCAACCAGCAGGAGCAGATCCGCGTGCAGCTCAGCATTAACGTGCTCGCGGTGCTCTCGCAGACCCTGCTGCCGAAAATGGGCGCCTCGGGCCGCGTCGCCGGCTATGAGTTCCTGGTCTGTACGCCCGCTATCCAGAACCTGATCCGCGAGAACAAGACCTACCGCATCGACTCGGCCATCCAGACCGGCAAGAAGTACGGCATGCAGCTCCTCGACGACCACTTGTGGAAGCTGTACGACGAGGGCATCTGTTCCGCCGACGAGTGTCTCGAACGCGCCCGCCAGCCCGGCGACTTCCAAGCCAAAATTGACGCCAAGGCTCGCGGCCAGGCCGGCGCCATGGGTGCCAAGGCCGGCGGCTACGAGTCGCAGCTCGACCGCGATTCCAAGGAAGAGAAGAAGTAGCCGGCCTGCTCTCTGCCCTGCCAAGCGAATCAGTCGGTGGCACGCGCATTTGAACGCGCTCTTGCACTTTGCCCCTTTGAACCAGGCAATAACGCAGGACCGCGCTTCGGTCATACCGAAGCGCGGTCCACTCTAGACTCCCATGCCATCCGCAGCGTCAAAACACCGCGGTGGACAATTCGAGCGTCTTAGCGCCGACGCAGGGCCAAAGCACCCAGCGCCAGCAGAACCAGCGCGGCCGGTTCCGGGATGTAGGCGCCGGTGAACGTCGCTGTCGCAAAAGCCCCGGGGAACGGCAGGGCGAACCCTTCAGTCAGGTCGCCGGCCGTAACACCCAGATCGACCCAGCTACCGGTGCCGGTGAACGTCAGCGTGCCTAGCAGCACGCCGTCGCCGTACACCACGTCCGACGGGAATACCATGCCGGCGATGCCATCGCCGTCAGGTGAACCAACTGGATCGAAGGCCGGGCCGGGCACAAACCCAACATACGACAGGCCAGCCGGATCATCGATGATGGCATCCAAGCCGAAGCCGACGATCGCGTCTTGCAGCGGAATGTCCGCATAGACCAAGCCGGTCAGGCCGGCGCCCTTCTCCAGGGTCACGGTGATGTCGGCCATCGCCGGGCTGATCAACAGCCCTAGCAGCGCGGCACAACAAACAAGTCTAATCTTCATAATTCCTCGTCCTCCTTAGAGCGTTTTGGCTCATTCTCAAGTCTTAACCTCGGGGCGGAAGTCGCCTCGAACAACCCGGAACCGCCGGCGGCCGAGGTACGGCCGCCGGCGGAATCCTGATCAATCAACTAACGAGTAGCCGGCGAAAGCTGCTCGAGCTTGCTCGGGGCAACTGTAGCCGGGGCCGCGGGGCGATCCAGGGCAAATTCCGAAACCGTCAGAGTGACGGGGCCGGTGACACTGGCACTGTAAGGCTCAATGTCCACGTAGTAGTCGCCGGCCGGAATGCCAGCCAGATCGAGAGACGACAAGGTGTTACCCGTGCAGCCGTCATCGTTGTACCAGGTGCTCTGGCAGCAATCGGTGCCGATGTACATGTACGTATCCCAGGCAGGGCTGGAAGCGCACAGGTCAAAGCGCCAGTTGCCGTCGGTCGGGAC
>JAAYXS010000296.1 GCA_012515775.1 Phycisphaerae bacterium | reverse complement strand
CAGTCCGCCATCACAGGCACAGGCCCATTCAACCGGTCTGCCGTTCACGTCCCGGGCCGACCGGCGGGCTGCCTTTCAGCGTGCCTTCGGCCGTCACGCGCAGGTGCGGCGTGAGCTGCATTTCCTCTTCGGTCTTCGGCTGGCCGGCCAGTGAGCGGTCTTGCTCGTAGCGTTTCAGTACTATGGCCACGGCCTCGTCGACGCTGTCGGTGATCGTGCACAGCTCGAGGTCGGGCGGCGAAATGGCTTTGAAAACGCCGAGCATGGTGTCGCGCACCCAGTCGTGCAGCGGGTTCCAGAAGTCGCTGCCCACCAGCACGATGGGCATGGCGCGCATCTTGAGCGTTTGCACCAGGGTCATGGATTCGAAGAATTCGTCCATCGTGCCGAAGCCGCCCGGGAAGCAGATGATCGCAACGGCGTACTTCACGAACATGACCTTGCGGACGAAGAAGTGGTTGAAGTCCAGCGAGATCGTCTGGTACGCGTTCGCCTCCTGCTCGACCGGGAGCCAGATGTTCAGCCCGATGCTCTTGCCGCCGGCTTCGAAAGCCCCCTTGTTCGCGGCTTCCATGATGCCCGGCCCGCCCCCGGTGATTACCGTGAATTGCTCGTGCGCCAGCTTCGCGCCGAGTTGGACCGCTTGTTGGTAATAGCGATCCTCAGGCCTCGCCCGCGCTGATCCAAAGATGGACACAGCCGGGCCGACGCGCGACAACACGTCAATGCCTTCTACAAACTCCGCCATGATGCGGAAGATGCGCCAAGTTTCCTCTGCGGCCGTACGGTAAGAGAACTCATCACTCGGCATAGCGTCCCTTTCGGTGCTGGTGACGCCATGATAGCTGATACGCGGCGTGCGTGCAGGCACGAGTGCCGGTGGGAGTTGAGAAAGAATGGATGGTCTGCCATGCCGGCGCTCAGGGCTTGGGCATGGCGCCCCGTTTTTCGGGCTGGGATTTATATATCCCGCGTTTCGCCCCGTGGCGCGCCGTCGGACGCCCGCGCCTGCCTACTGCTGGCCTGCGCAAGCCGGCTCCGGCGTGCCGGCGCCCGCAACCTTGCGGCGCCGCCGCCGCTTCTTCACGACTGCGACGCGCGGCGCGTGCGGCTGGCGTGGCTGTAAATCGCGCAGCGCGGCGCGCAGCTCACGCGGCGAAGGCGAGAAGAGATCGGCGCCCACCTCTTGCCACAGGCCGTCGGCGCGATTGTAGATGCCGCCGCTGACGACGATGTTCATGGTCGGGCACACGCCGACTTCGCGAATCATCTCCACCAGGCGGCGCGTCTCCGGCACGTCTTCCGGACGGGTCGCGAACAGCACCAGAACCTGCGGCCGAACCTGCCCGACCATCGTGAGAATCTCGTCCTCCGGCACGCCGCCGCCGACGTGGAAAACCTCCCAGCCGTCGGCCTGCAGCAGGTCGGCCACTATGCCGGCCCCCAGCTCCTCCTGGTCGCCAACCCCGCACGTGACCAGCACGCGCTTCTGATTGCGCGGGCTTTGTGCCAGGTGCGGCTGCAGTTGGCCCACGACTGCCCGGTTAATCCGGCAGGCCATGTGTTCGGCGGCGCTGTTGATGCGGTCACCACGATAGAGCCGGTCTACCTGTACCATCGCCGGCCAGACTACGTCGCAGATGAGCTCTTCGGCCGCTTGCCCGGCGGCCAGGGCATCAGCGATGAGGGCGAAGCATTCGGCGCGGCGGCCGGTGATAAGGGGCTGGAGGTAGCGGGTTAGGAGGGGCTCGGGCATGGATGACCTCTTACAAAGCCCGCCGGCCACCGCCATCCAGGCAGGCCCCGCGAAGGGGGGCGGACGGGCTGACACGCTTACCGGTGCATCCATGCAGCCGGGCAGAATTTCCGTCACCGAAGCCTATCGGGAGAGGCGAGCAGCGCGGCTTAAAGGGAAGGGGGGTAAGACGCAGGGCTTGCGGCGCAAAATTCGCAGGTAGCGGGATAACGCTTTACTGATTATGGGCCCAGTTTCATGCTAACCCCCCGCGTTTCCTGACGGTTCGGCCGTAGCCTTCGACCGGTTTCGGCCGGACTTCTTTATTAGCGACGCCACCACGCCGGCCAACAGGACCGCCAGAACCACGGCCAACAGGTAAAGGTTAAAGTGCCGCCCGAGCAGGTCCTTCAGCCACGTGTGCGCCAACATCTTCACGCCGACGATCACCAGAACGACCGCCAGGGCCACTTTGAGATACTCGAAACGGTCTATGATGCCGGCCAGCGCGAAGTACAGGCTGCGCAGGCCGAGGATGGCAAACACGTTGCTTGTAAAGACCAGGAACGGGTCGGCCGTGATGGCGAAGATGGCGGGGATCGAGTCGACCGCGAAAATCAGGTCCGTAAATTCCACCATGATCAGCGTCAGCAGCAGCGGCGTGGCGAGCAGAGCTCCAGGCCGTGCGGCCTCGACGACCGAATCCGGTTCGACGGCGCTTCCCGGCTGCACCGGTTCGCGCCCCGCGGCCGATCCGGCCCTGACGAAGAAATGCTGGCCGTGGAAGTGCTGCGTGACGGGGAGTAAGCGCCGCGTCGCGCGAACGACCACATTGTGGCCAGGGTCTGCGGCGGCCGGCTTGCTGAACAGCATTCTTGCGCCGGTGATGATGAGGAATGCGCCGAAGACGTAGATGATCCAGGCGAAGCGATAGATCAACTGGACTCCGATGGCGATCATCGCGCCGCGCATGAGCAGGGCTCCAACGATCCCCCAGAACAGCACGCGATGCTGGTACATGGCCGGCACGCCGAAATACGTAAAAAGCATGGCGATGACGAAGATGTTGTCTACCGCCAGCGATTTCTCGACCAGGTAGCCGGTGATGTACTTGACTGTGGCGGAGTAGCCGTCGTTGTAGACAGT
>JAAYXS010000295.1 GCA_012515775.1 Phycisphaerae bacterium | reverse complement strand
CGCGGGTCGCGCCCAAAGAAGTGCTCGCGGCAGTAGGCGCCCGACTCGACGGCGTAGCGCTGCCACTGGCCGTCGACGGTGTCCTCCATGAGGTCAATCAGGACGCCTTCGTGGTCGGCGGCGAAGAGCGGGTCCCAATCGCCGCCCCAGATGACCTTGATGACGTTCCAGCCGGCGCCGCGGAAGGCGCCCTCCAACTCCTGAATGATGTTGCCGTTGCCGCGGACGGGGCCGTCGAGGCGCTGGAGATTGCAGTTGATGACCCAGATCAGGTTGTCGAGCTTTTCGCGCCCGGCGAGGGTGATAGCGCCGAGGCTTTCCGGCTCGTCCATTTCGCCGTCGCCAAAGAAGCCCCAAACGCGGGACTGGGCGGTGTCGGCCAGTTCGCGGTCCTGGAGGTAGTAGTTGAAGCGGGCCTGGTAGATAGAGTTGATCGCCGCCAGCCCCATCGAGACGGTAGGGAACTCCCAGAAATCAGACATCAGCCATGGGTGCGGGTATGACGCCAACCCGCCACCTTTGGCCAATTCGCGGCGGAAATTGACCAGGTGCGTTTCGTCGATGCGGCCTTCGAGATAGGCGCGAGCGTAGATGCCGGGAGCGGCGTGGCCCTGAAAATAGACCTGGTCGCCGGCGGAGCGGTCGGTCTTGGCGTGGAAGAAGTGGTTAAAGCCGATCTCGAAGAGCGTCGTGGCCGAAGCGTAGGTCGAAAGGTGGCCGCCGATGCCGTCCGCGGCCCGGTTAGCCCGGATGACCATGGCCATGGCGTTCCAGCGGGCGTAGTTCTTGATGCGGCGTTCGATCTCGCGGTCGCCGGGGAAGGGCGGCTGTTCGGCGACCGGGATAGTGTTGATGTAGGGCGTGTTGGCCGAGAATGGGAAGCGGGCCCCGCTGCGGTAGCACCACTCGCGGAGCTGCTCAAGCAGGAACTCCACGCGTTGCGTGCCGAAGTGGCGTTTTACGGCTTCGGCCGAGGCCAGCCATTCGGCGGTTTCGAGCGGGTCGGAATCGGGTACGTTTTCGCGTGGCGGCATAGGCGTCCGTCGGTTGGTTATGGGGTTCTTGTGAGCCGTCGGTCGGCCGGGTGGCCCGGGTCAAGGTGGCAACGGCATGCCCGCGCCCGCTCCGCGGGCTTGGGCATGGCACCCGCGCTGGGTATCTCGGCCCGCGCCTGCCGCTCCGCTGGTGCCGGTTGCATTCGGCGTCGCTACGGCTTAAACTGCTTGATTCTAGCATTAACCGGCAATGAGGTACGAGCGTGTACGCGATATTTGAGGATGGCGGTAAGCAATACAAGGTCAGCACCGGCGACAAGCTGCTGATTGAGCTGAAGGAATTGCCCGAGGATCAAACACAGGTGGTGTTCGACAAGGTCCTGATGACGGGCGAGGGGGTCGAGGCGCGCATCGGCACGCCCTGGCTGGAAGGCGCCAGCGTCGCCGCTACGGTGATCGAAGAAACCAAGTTGCCGAAAGTTACCGGCGTAAAGTTCCGGCGGCGCAAGGGTTACCTCAAGAAGTGGGGTCACCGGCAGCGGGCCTTGTTGGTGCGGATCGACGCTATCAATGCGTGATAGCCATGCGGCGCAGGCTTGAGGGCCTGTG
>JAAYXS010000294.1 GCA_012515775.1 Phycisphaerae bacterium | reverse complement strand
TCCGCCGCTGCGCAATCCGCCGCTGCGCAATCCGCCGCTGCGCAGTCCGCCGCCGCTGCGGAGCCCGGCGCCCGCGCCTTGCCGCCCGCTGGCGCCGCTGCGGATTCCGCCTCCGCGGTGCTGCGCGGCCCCTCCGCTCCGCATGCCGCCGTCCCCACTGCGAATCGTTCCCATCGGGCGACTTCCGCGCGAACTGCGCGGGGCCGCGAGGCTGCGCGAAGTCGAGGGACTGCGCGGCGCCGCGAGGCTGCGCGAAGCCGAGGAACTGCGGGGAGCCGCCAGGCTGCGCGAAGCCGAGGGACTGCGCGGGGCCGCGGGGCTGCGCGAAGCCGAGGGGCTGCGGGGGGCCGCGATACTGCGCGGAGCGGATTGAGTTCCGCGGGACACTCCGGACGCCCGGCCGGCACCCGGCGCCCGATTGATCGAACCCGTCCCCCTGGAGCCTGCCGACGGTGACGAACCGCCCAACGCCTGTCCGCGTTGGGTACTCCGGCCTCCAGCGCCCTGACGTACGCCTGCCGCTCCTTTCGGCGATCGGCTACCACCAGTTACGGAGCCCGGACTTGCGTCGCGCGACCGGCTGCCGGCACGCTGCTGAGTGCTCTGACCTCGCTCGACTGCCCGTCCGCTGCCGCCCTGACGCAAGGTTTGACTGCCTTCCGGCGAACGGCGCTCAACCTTGCGATCCGGACCGCGTATGCCGGAGCGCTGGTCGGCTCCGCCGCGACCCGCGGCCGACCGATCGCCGCCGAGCCGTTCGCTGCGGCCATCTGCCGAACGGTCCTTGCCCGTGATTCGGTCACCGCGATCGGTTGCCGGACGGCGCACGCTGCCCAAGCGGTCGCCGTGTGCGCTTGCCGAGCGATCGCCGCGCACAATGCCCGAGCGATCGCCGCGCACGGTGCCCAAGCGTTGGCTGCGCAACGCGCCAATCCGGTCGGCAAGACCGTAGCGATCCCCGCCGCGGCCATCCCGGCCAATATGACCGATCCGATCTCTTCCGTGCCCGTACCGCTCGCCGCCGCGGAACTGATGGGTAATCCGATCCAGCCCACGGCCATAACGACCAACGTGGTACCCGTCGCGACCGTGGTATCCCTGACCATAGTAGTGGTGCGGGCGTGCCCAATGGCCATGCCCGCGCCGAATGCCGCAGCTCCAATAGCCGCGACCCCAGTAGGCCGACCCACAACGGTAATAGTGAGGCACGCGGCCGAAACTGAAAGAGAAATAGGCGCCCGGGGCATACCAGTCGTATGGCCAGCTCGTGTACAGGCCGGGATAGCAACTGTAGGCCACCGGCCACGCGGCCGGATAAGCGTAGTAGTAGGGCACGAGCGGGCTGTAGTAGACGGTCGCGGGAGCCGTGTAAACGATCTGCGGCTGCACCCCAACTTCGGTTGTGTACTCGTATTCGTATTCGTAATCCGGGCCTTGCTCGACATAGGCCGGCGGTTCCTCGGGCGGAATAAACTCGCCCGCTTCCGGCGCCGCGTGCTGAGGCGCCGCGTTCGGTCCTGGCATGTCCGGCGAAGGGGACGCGACCGGCGGCTGTTGTGTCAGCCGATCGTTCTGCGGTCCAGACCACAGCCGGGCGTTCTCCACGATGGCGAATGCGGCTTGCGCGTCGGCCGGCTGATCGGGCAGGGGTTGCATGATGATTGGCAGCAGTGCGTTTCCCGAGCCCGTGCGGTCTCTTGCCGGTTGCCACATCTCGGCCCGCCGCTCGGGTGACATGGCGGCCACGGACGAACCGCCGACAGCCAGGTCGCTCTGCGAAAAGACGAGGTCGTCCACCTGATCCGGTCCGTACCGGTTCCACCAAATCTGCAGGATGGCGTCGAGCGGCGCGCCGGGCTTGCGATCCTCGGCATAGGCCTTGATCAGTTCGTTCGGCGGCGCGGCGTAGTAGTACCGTGTCTGTTTGACTTCGACGTAAGGAAAGTCGCCATATTGTTTCAATTGGTCGCGCGTGAACTGCGTCACGAGCGCGCGATAGGCATCGAGGGCCCCGGGGTTTTCATAAAGAAGTTCCTGCCAAGCGCGGCCGGCCTGCACGCGCGCCGCGTCGTAGCGCGCACGCAGGTCTGCCAGCCGTTGTTCCGTCTGCTGCGGGGCGCGCTCGTAGAGCTGCCGCAATATCTCGATTTCGTCCGGGTAGGCGGCTGCCAGCGCCACCGCCTCGGGGACCTGCTGAAGCTGCCGGATCGCGTTCTGCAACTCCGCCGAGACCGGCGGGCTGATCGCCTGGGGGTTCATCAGCTTCTGCGGGTCCTCGGCCAACTGCTGCATGACGGCGGGCTGCTGCGACACGGTGAACAGCGCCGGCAGCACGCCCGGCGGATAGGCTCGCACGCCGGCCAGAAGCCGCGCTTCGGGAATTTCGACGGGCGCCACGGCCGCGCTCTCGGGCCGCGTGTAGACGCCATCACTTAGCGGGGCACTTTGCCCGTTCGCGATCTGCGGTACGAGAAAGAGCGTCGCCGCTACAGCCGAGAGGGCCTTCGAGAACATAAACCGCCTCCTATGTTTGGGAATACGGCCCAATTCCGATGGAGATTGAGGATTGTCGAGAAGGACTGTCGAAAAGGACTGTCGGGGGCACCGCTTTCCCACGATCCTCCAGGCTCCGCGTTTGCCGCACAGACCGCCGGCCGGCCAACGGCCCAGTGCGGTTCGCTTAACGGACACGGTTTGTGCGTTGGTAAGCATAATCTTATCCGTGCTGGCGCAATTGCAGCAACGCGAATTCGTCCAGCGCTATTCCTAGCGCCGGATGAGACAGTCGAGCGCAACATTCGTTCGGCTCAGGCGGAGCGGCTGCCTCAGGTGCTCAAGCGGTCTGATAAAAAGCTCGCCAGGATCGGGTCCTGGGGGCAGGTAATCAGATGCGCTTGGTTTATGTGCACCCGATTTTGATAACCTGAGGCGCCGCGCCGCTGCGCGGAGAGAGGAGATAGGTGAGAGGCGAGCAGGGGACGCCGCAAGGGCGATAAGGTGATAAAGTGATAAGGGGGTGGCCGCAACCGATGCGTGCCTGGTCCTGTGGAAGCCGGCTTTTGTTCGCGGCGGGGAGACAGTTGATAAGTGACAGGTGAGCGGTGGGGACGTTTCGAATGCTGCATAGCGGGCCCTTTCTGCGCGTGGGCGCGGTTCGTGCTGGATATTCTAGAACGCCTGTTCAGGGCTCAGCTATCAGCCTTGAGCCGGAGTGCGCGGATTGTGGGTGTTTGCGGCGAAAGAGCAGGGATCGAGGGATCAAGAGCTGTCGGCTATCAGCTCTCAGCCATCAGCTTTCAGGCAGAATTTGCCGGCGCGGTTGGAATTGCCACAGACGGAGACAGATTTACGCACCAGCCGGCCGGACCGACCGGGGGCTGGGATGTGACGCTTGCGTCGCCGGTTGGCCCATGCAGGGTGCGCGAGCGCCGGTCTAATCTGTGTCAATCTGTGCAATCTGTGGAGGTTTTTTTCTCCTCAGATTTCACAGATTTGCACAGATTCGACTTGCGGCGGGGGCTGTCGGCTCTCAGCTATCAGCTCTCAGGCAGAATGGGCGGAAGGGAG
>JAAYXS010000293.1 GCA_012515775.1 Phycisphaerae bacterium | reverse complement strand
GGAAAAACACCGCCGCGCCGGCATGCCATTGGTCCGCGGCAGCCTGCATCGGCAAACAACATGGGCATGCCCGCGCCGCTACACGGCTTATGCATGGCACCCAAACTACGCGGCCGGGTGCCATGCCCAAGCTCTAAGCGCCGGCATGCCATTCTTGGAAAAACACCGCCGCGCCGGCATGCCATTGGCCCGCGGCAGCCTGCATCGGCAAACAACATGCGCATGCCCGCGCCGCCACACGGCTTAGGCATGGCACCCAGGCTTAGCGGCCGATGGCGCCCGTCCGAACCCTGCCATTTTTCAACGTGGGTACAACTTCCCATCGCGCAGGCGAAACTCCTTCAAGCTTTCCAAGTCGGGTGCAAGCAAGCCGTCGGTGCGTTCGAAATAATACCGCGCGCTCGACCATAGCCACTTCGCCGGATCCTTAGCCAGGCCGCGGCGGACCGGGTTATCATGGATGTAGTTGATCTTTTCGCAGACTTCCTCAGCGTTGAACAGGTTACGATCATATCCACCGCCACGCTGCCAGAAGCGATGCACAATTTTGCCTTTCGGCTGCTCATCCCGCATGTGACTGAAAAACTCGCGGGCGCTCGCCTGAAGGAATTCGAGCGCGCGCCGGGTAACCGGCTGCTTCAGATCCGCGAGAATTGCGCTAATCGAGTAATTGGCTTCGCGCGGGCGGATCAAAAGGTGAACGTGCTCCGGCATGACAACATATGCCCAGACATCAAAACTGTGCTTCTTCCCCGCCTCCTGGAGTGCCTCCAGGAACCAGGTTCGTGTTCGGTCACGGCTTAGGAAGGGTTGCTGTCGGAAACAACTGAACGTCAATGCGTGCGCATGACCCTCTGCATTCCACCGCCGGCAGGTCTTTCGGAACCGCGGCACTGGTCCGAACGAAGGAATGCCTTCGTCTGGAATAAACTGACCGGGTTCCACGCTCATCAGAAACCTCACGGCGGCAGCCGACGCGCGTTCCATGCCGGAGCCGGGTGCCGGGTGCCATGCCCAAGCTCTAAGCGCGGGCATGCCCCTGTTAACTCGCCACACCTCGCTCCGGCGGTGACGTCGGGTACATTGCCGCCGACCTGTCCATCTGTTACGTCACTCCGTACACATCGCCGCGCTTAGAGCCGGGTGCCATGTCCAAGCCGGGTGCCATGCCCAAGCTCTAAGCGCGGGCATGCCCCTGTTAACTCTCCACACCTCGCTCCGGCGGTGACGTCGGGTACATTGCCGCCGACCACTCCATTTGTTACGTCACTCCGTACTCCGTACACATGCCCGCGCTTACAGCTTGGGCATGGCACCCAACAACTACTCCTCTCCGCCCGGCTCAATTGTCGCCTAGCCGTTTCGAATCGTCAGCGTCTTCCGCCGGTCCGCCCAGCACATGTACGCAACCGACACAAAAAAGCACGCCGGCAGGCGGTGGAGCTGCCCCAACTTCACTCCGAGCACCGTCGTTCTGCCGCCGAAGCCCATTGGGCCGATGCCCAACTGATTGATCTCATGCCGCAGCGTTTTCTCGAGTCCATCCAGCTCCGCATCCGGGTGCTCATCGTCCAGCGGCCGGAAGAGCTGCTCCTTCGCCTTCTGCATGCTCGATACGCGGTCGCCGCCCACGCCCACACCCAGAACGCCCGGCGCGCAGCCAAAACCCTGGGCCTTGAACGCGGCGTCGAGCACCGCCTTCCGCACACCCGCAATGTCGCGCCCCGCCTGGAACTCCGGCGACGGCACGCTGTATTGACAGCCGCAATTCTCCGACCCGCCACCCTTGAGCAGCAGCGAGATGCGCAGGTAATCGTTCTCCCACTCCTCGAAGTGAATCGTTGGAAAATCGACGCCCGTGTTGTCGCCGCTGTTCTTGCCCGACAGCGCCGCCACCGCGTTCGGGCGCAGATAGGCCCGTTGCGTTGCGATGCGGACTGCATTGCGAATCTGCTCGCCTAGCGCGCGCTGCGAAACGCCGACCGGGTGCCACACGTAAAAAATCGGCGTCCCCGTATCCTGGCAGATCGGCCGGCCGGTCTCGCGCGACAGCCGCACGTTCTCGAGGATCGTCTCCAGCGCCGCCTGCGCCGCCGAACCGTCAGCCTCTTTCTGACAGGCGTTGCGCAAGGCGTGCTCGACATCCGGCGAGAGATCGGTAGAGGTCGCGCGCACCAGTTGAACGAGATGTTCGGTAATATCTTGCATAGCT
>JAAYXS010000292.1 GCA_012515775.1 Phycisphaerae bacterium | reverse complement strand
TCAAATTCACTCTCGCATCCGTACTGCTCGTGAGTGTCGCCGTCTTCACCGCCGTCAAGTTTGGCAGCCAAGAGGTTCGCCAACTCCAAAGCCAGGTCAACCAGCTTCAGCAGGAGCGGCAGAAGCTGATGGAATACGCCGGGCGTCTGAGCGCGACGCGACGCGTGGCGCAGGTCGACGTGCTGCGACAATACCACGATGCCGCCGGCAATCCGGTGACCGCGCTGGTCTGGCAGGAGATCGCGCCGGACGGCACTCTCGGCCGCCCGCTCGCCGTGGAGGCGACCGGCACGCTAGTCTATTTCGAAGCTCTCGTGATCAAGTTCGCCCAGCAGTACGTCGGCGAAGGCGACGCGGAGCGCGGCACGAGCCTGGCCATGTTCCGCCGCATCTTCGGCGACCGCCAGGCGCCCGAGTCCGCCGCCGATCTCGACCGCGCCGCCCGTCCCCCGATTACGCAATCGAGTGCGGCCGCCGCGCTGGAAGACGAACTCTGGGCCAAATTCTGGGAATTAGTGGACGATCCGCAGCTCGCCGCAAAATACGGCGTTCGCGTGGCCCAATGCGAGGCCCCCGCCGTCCCGGTACGCCCCGGCCAAATCTGGGAAGTGTCGCTCGACGCCGCCGGCGGCCTGAATCTCAGGCTGATCGGAACCCGCGGCGACCCCCTCGGCGGCCACGCTCCACAAAGTGCGGCGGCCGGGATACGGAGAGCTGAGTCGCCGCAGCCGGCGAGGCCGTAAACTAATCCCAGTTCACACCGAACTGCAAAATTGCCGGAATGCGCTCGGGCGTGTCTACGAAGAACTCGACGAACGTGGAGCTCTCCGGCTCGCGGTAGAAGAGCGTGAGCTGGTATTCGAAACCGGTGTTGCACTCGAGCGGCGCGATATCATAATCCGCCGTCTCGCCCAGATGGTGGAACGTCAGTTCGCTGGGGCACCGAATTACGAACACCTCCACATCGTCGGTGTGGTTTGTTTTCCACGACTCGAAGTGCCCCAACAAGTAACCCTCGCGCCACGCCAGTCGGCGCCGCGCCGCGGGAATAATGGTGATCGCCGGAGCCGCCTGGGCCGTGAAGCGCACCGCGTCCACCGCCTCGCGCCCCTGTGCATCGCGCACCGTCAGTTCAAATTCGTACGCCGCATCGCTTTCCGGCCACTCCTGGGCCAGACCGGCCGCAACCGTGAGTGCCGCGCGCGGGTCGTCGATCAGCAGGTCGACCGGTCCGCTGCGTTGCCGCCAAAAATAGCGTAGTTCGGTGCCGCGGCTGCCGGTCCCGTCGAGTGTAATTTCGGAATCACCTATCCAAACGGTGCGGTCCGGTCCCGCATCGGCGTGCGGCGCGGAATCGAGGGCCGGCAAGTCCTGCTCATGCTGGGGCGACTCACTCGGGCTCTCGGTGTCCACCGGCGGACGGCTCGCCGGCTCGTCCGGCTGAGGAACGACTGTGATCTCGGGTTGCTCCGCGGGACGGGTTGGCAGCGCCGGAGGCGCTTCATCGTCATAGGCCGTGTATTCAAAACGGATCTCGGTCCCCATCTCGCTGGAGCTGGCCGCGCCCACCGGGCGAAGCAGATAGCCTTTTACGAAGATGATGCCGGCCAGACACGCCAGCCCGCCGACGAGGAAAAACGAGCGCATCGCCTGCCTCAGCCGGGCCGCATAAAGACGCAGCTCCGGTCCATAACTAGGATCGGATGCCCTGCATTCCAGCAACAGTCCGGGGCGCGCAAATTCTTGGCTCGCGCGCCCGAATGGTGGCTTGGAACCCGCCCTCAGGCACCGAACCCCCTGCTGAGCAAGGAATCGCCGCTCGTATTACCCCCGAGGGGCGCCGCGGGCAGCGCAACGCCGGGAGCGCTGCCGCGCGGCTGGTTTCGAGCGTTTAGTGCGTCGGATTATGGCTCGTCGTCGTCCGCCTGCTCCTGCTCGCCCTGCGCCTCGGAGCCCTTGAACGGGTTCTTGCCGAACTTGGCGGTATAATTGCCGCAACTCGGGCATTTCAGGTAGCCGCCCTGCATATCGGACTTCATGGCGTCCACTTCGCTGGCGGGCACTTTCTCGGCCAGAGTCCCGCAGTTTTTGCAGGTGACGTAGTAGTCCTTAAAGCGGTGGACGACCTGTTTGACCTCCGCGCTGGTGCTGCGGCACTTCCACGTCCAGAAGCCACCCGAAACTACCACGAGCAGGACCAACACGATTATGAGGTTCTTGTTCATCTCAGCCCGACGTAGCCATGCGTTCATCCTAATATCTCCACTTCAACTTTTTTCGGTCGGCACGTGCACAATATAGAGCAGTGCCCGCGTTTGTGCCACACGCCGTGGCTTTTCAACGCCTTGTTTCGTTCAGGTTTTTTAACCGTTTACTCCCAAGAGGGCCACCAGCGAGCCAATATGCGCTGGTCTCCTATTCCGCTCGCGGCTCGAACTGCAGCGAATCCCGCAAGCGCGCCACGCCGGCCGGCCCCACGCCGCGTACGGCATCCAAGTCTTCCGCCGCTCGAAATGCGGGACGCGTTTCGCTGCCTTCGCGGTGCTCAATAATGCTCCGGCTGAGCCGCGGGCCGATCCCGGGCAGCAACAGCAGTTCAGTCTGGCTGGCGGTATTCGGGTCGAGACGAAGGACCGCCCGGCCGGGTGCCGGCGGCGCCGCGGCTCTCGACGGCCAGAGCGTGCATGCGCTGCCGCCGCACACGGCGCCAAAGATCAGCGCCAACACAAGCCCGGTCCGCAGGTCAGGCGGCGCCTGGCCCAGGCCGGCAGGCCGCGATGGGCTTTCACTTCCGCGTGTTTTCTGCATTGCCGTGCAGTTCTCGAATCAGACGCGCCAGCCGCGTACACGCAGGCTTGACGGCAAAGTCCTTGGTCAGCAGTCCGCCGCTGGGGATGGTGGCCGCCTCATCGTCGGCCAGCCCTTGCAGGCAGACGCTGTCGACATAAGGCTTCGATAGGCTGATCTCGCAGAAGGCGGTCAACCACTCGGCCTGCACCTCACCCGACCAGGGCTGTTTCCAAGAGCCGCCCGCCGCGACCGGGTTACCCGGGGCTTCAACAACGGAAGGCACGGCAACGGCCGTGACGTGCAACGGCCGGCCGAGATTGGCAATCTTGTCGATCAGGGAGCTGATTTGCAGCAGGTCGCGGAAGTGATAGCCGTCGGCGGGAATTCCGAACAGGAACTGCAGGCCGAAAGCGTCGAAGGGCACCCCGCTTTGCACGGCCATGTCCGCGAACAGGAGCGGCGGGATGGAGCGCTGATTATGGATCGAATATTCACCCCAGGGCTGCGTCAGATCCAAAATGACCTGGGCCCGCGGCGCGACTTCCTTCACGGCGCCTGCGGCCATGCGGGTAATTTCCATCACCTGCTCAAAATTGAGCGAGAAGACGTTGTCGGCGTGCAGGCCGCTGACCGCCACCCAGGTATTGATGCGGTCCGCATAGCGCCGCACGCAGCGCTGGACGTGCTCGCGCGCGTACTCCAGGATGGTGTCGAAGTCATTTTCCCAGATGTACATCCAGTCCGGCACGAAGCGCACGCCGAAGTTCAGCAGCGGGCCGCCGCGCACCGGCAGGCGCGCCTGGGCGCAGGCGTCCAGCCAGGCATCCAGGCGCTCGAAGTGGATTTCCTGTTCCTTGGGCTGCACGTCGCGCCAGACGAACGGAATGCGCATGAAATCCACGCTCTCGCGCACTGGCCCGTTGACCAGGCTCGGCGGCCAGGACTGGGCGACCGCCGCCCCGACGAACTCCTTGGCAAAACCGCCGCTCTGCTGGCGCCGCCCCAGAAAGACCGCGGCGTGGAACTGGGACATCCGTTCGCCGGCCTCCAGGCTCAAGCGCAGTGACTGGTCAGCCAATTCAGCGGCCGCCGCCGGCGACTCGATGCGCCCCCAGGCCTGGATGAAGAGGTCGCGGGCCCCATCGATCATCTCGCTGATTTCGTCCATTCCGTGATAATCGAACAGCCCCCATTCTTCGCGCTTGAGGGTAATGCGCATCAAACGGTGGCGGGCCAGCTCCAGATTCAGCAAGTACGGTTTTTCGCGGGCCGGCAGGCGCGTCGTTTCGAGCTGCACCGTGCCAAAACCGTCCACGGACCACAGTAGCGAAAGACCGAACGGATCGGAGGAGCGCGAGGTGCAGCGGATCTCCGCGTTGATCAGCTGGATGTCGCCGCGAACCGGGATTCCATCGGCGCCGACCAGATGTGCGCCGGGCAGGTCCGCCAGCATTTTCTGTCTTTCTGAAGGAAAAAGGAGAAACTTGTGCACGCGCTCTCTGCTCCGAGCTCTATTCCGCCAGTGACACCGCCGGACCAGTCCCGGCGTGCCGGCCAGCCTGGGCAGGCGAAACGGTCTTATGATAAGCCCCTGGGGCGGCGGCGAAAAGCGACCCGAGGCAACCGCCAAGCCGCCAAGCGGGCCAAGCTCGCCACGTGCGCCGGGCCGCCGTGCTTTGCAAAACGACCCTGGCGCTAGCGAGCCTTAAAGCGCCACATCGCGACGCTACCTGGGACGGCTTAGCGCGGCTCGTCCCTCAGTCGATCCGCAAGCCAGATAATGTTCTTGGCCAGTTCATCCAGCGTGAGGAGGGCTTCGTTATCCTTCAGAATGTCGCCTTCCGCGCGGCCGGCGCCCACGTTCCAGTAGCTGCTGCCGGGCACGATCATGCCGTTAATCAGGAACCACATGTTCAGCTCGGCGAACGTAAGCAGTTGCCCAGCCCGTCGGGCGGGAACCACCGCCGCTCCGATCTTGCGGCGCAGGAAGTTGTCGCCCACCCGACTGACAAACCCGACCCGGTCCATGTACGCCTTTATCTGCCCGGTTACTGAACCGAAGTACACGGGCGACCCGAGCAGGATTACGTCGGCGTTGCGGGTGCGGTCGATCAACTCGTTGGCCGCATCATCCTCGCCGTAGCACCGGCCATCCTTGGTCTTGGCGCAGCTCATGCAGGCCCCGCACGGGGCGATTCCCGCAGCGTGCAGGTAAGCCCAGTCGATCTCCATTCCGGCGGTGCTGAGCGGATCGCATACCCGCTTCAACATGAGATACGTGTTGCCCTTTTCACGGGGGCTGCCGTTGACGGCCAGAACGCGCACGGTGAGAACTCCACAATAAGCTACAAGCTTGAAACCGCAGGACCACGAGCCGAAGCTCGCGGCCGGAATGTATCGCATTGCAGCGCCGGCCTCAATCCAAGTCGGTCACGCCTCCGCGTCCACCGAGGCCTGAGCGGCCTGAACCGCTTTCGCCTTCCTGCGCCGCAGCTTCGGCAGCAACAGCCCAACCTCCGGCAATCTTAGCACCCAGGCCGCCGCCAGAAACGCAGCGGTGCCGGTCGTCAGTGGCCCGAACGCATTGATAAGCCGACCAGTGACTTGACCCACCGGCAGGCCGTCTGCGATCGGCCGCGTGAAGTAGACTGTAAGAGCGCAGACCGCTCCCGCGACCGCCATTTTCCCCAGCGCCAGTCCCAGTTCGCGGTCCAGCAGACGCACTTGTGTGCGGCGCTCGAAGATGATCAGGCTGATTATCACCGCGAACCCCGTGGTGATAGTGGAACTGATCGCGAACGCCGCTTCGCGCACCGTCGGGAACCACACCAACACCAGCGTCAGCAGCAAGTTCAGCGGCAGAACTGCGGCGCTGATTTTCAGCGGCGTGCGCGCGTCGTGGAAGCTGTAGAACCCGCGCAAGACAATGTGTTGGGCGCAAAACGACCACATCGCAAACCCGAAGAACGTCAGCACCCAACTCGCGCGGGCCGTATCGGCGGCAGAAAAACGGTCGTATTGGTAAAGCAGGCGAATGATCGGGGCGGCCAGCATGAACATCATCGTGCCCGTCAGGACGCCTTCGAAAATCGCGAGCCGCAACGACTGGCGCACCTCGAGCGACCACGCCCGCCAATCCTTTCGCGCCGCCAGTCGCGCGAACGAAGGCATGGCCGCCGTGCCCAGCGAAATCACCAGTACCCCCAGCGGAAACTGATAAAGCCGCTGAGCAACTTTTATGGCTGACCAGGCGCCTTCCTCAAGCGGGTATCTGACCGCCCCTCCTAGCCACGAAATCGTCTCTGGTGTTCCGGCCTTGTGCGTCAGCAGCACGCAAACCTGTGCATCCAGGAAGACGCCGACCGCCAGCACGCCCTGCCCCAAGGCCACCGGCGCCAACAGGCGCAGCATGCGTTTTACCGCCGGATCGCGAAAGTGCAGGCTCCATCCCAGACGCACCCCGGAGCGGCGCAGCACCGGTACCAGCACGGCCACCTGCACGAATCCGGAGATGATCACCATCCAGCCGACAACCGTCGCCTGCCCCACTTTGTCCCCCGGACGCAGCCACGGCCCGAGCCACGCGATGCCCACAATCATGCCGATGTTGAGCAGCACCGGGGCCAACGCGGCCGGCACGAAGCTGCCCAGGCAGTTCAGGATGGCGGAGAACAGCGCAACGATGCAGATCGCCAGCATGAATGGCAGCATGAGCGCTGTCAGCCACAGCAGAAGCTGGCGCGAGGCCTGTTCGCCCGGATCGCCGCCCGGCGCGAGATACCAGATGGCCAGGATGACCGCTTCGAGCACGATGACGATCGTGACCAGCGCCAGGCTCAACAGGGCCAGCGTCCGCGCCAGCAGACGCCAGGCGGCCGGCCGCCCCTCCTTTTCCAGCACCTGCGTGAACGTCGGCACGAAGACGGCCGCCATGGCCCCTTCACCCAGCAGTCGGCGAAACAGGTTGGGGATCGTGAAGCCGTAATTAAACGCGTCCAGCACCCAGCGCAGTCCGAAACTGTGGGCCAGGAGCATCTCGCGGATCAGCCCCGTGATGCGCGATAGCAGCGTGCAGATGGCGATTAGCTTGGCGGAAGAAACGACGCTCCGCGTTTCCGACATGGCCGCGATGATAGCCGCGGGCGGGAGCGCCTTCCACGCGCACTTGGCAGCGGCATCTTGCGCGTCTCAGGAGCCGGAACCAACGAGGTGCTTGCTTGCACTCCTTGGCCCATCGGGCTGCGGAGCGGCGACCAACTCGAAAGTTCGATATTCCGGCGCGACGGCCGAGATCAGTTGGCGGCGCTTCCCGGAAGGATCGGGCGGTATGTGCTCGACCACCCGGCTTTGGACCTGTACCGCCGCCCCGAAGTACTGTCGAAAACGATGCTGTAAACGTGTGATCGTGTCCGGCCGAAAGGTCTCATCGACGACCAACAACACCTCGAAGAGGTCCAGCGCGTGCTGGTAGACCTTGAAGTGCGTTATGCAGGGATCGGATCGCACCAAGTGCGGGATTATGTGTCCGCTACAGAGCTTTCCGTCAGGTAGGGCGACGAAACTGGACAGGCGGGCGGCTGTCACTTCCATCACCGGAAACGGCAAGCCGCACGGACAACCACTCGCGGATAGCGCGCCCAAGTCGCCGAGAGAGTAGCGAATCAGGGGCTGGGCACGCGTGTTCAGGTTGGTGCACGTGACGTCGCCGAGTTGCCCCGCCGGTAGGCGCGATTTTTCGTGCGTGATTTCGACGTACAGATGCGGCGAGATTATGTGCATCCGGCCGTGCGGGCAATCGTGCGCGATTAACCCCACCTCGCGGCTGCCGTATTCACTCGCGACGGGGCATCCGAAAGCCGCCTGGGCAGCGGCGCGCTCTTCGGGTTGCACCTCGTCGGCCGTCAAAACCACCACGCGCAGGTCGCGGAAATCGCGAGGGCTGCACGTTCGGGCGGCATGCTGGGCCAGCAGTGCCACGGCGCTGGTATACCCGATTATGACGCGCGGCTGGTATTCGATCATGCGGCGGACGTATGCATCCAGCGTGGCCGCCGACATGTCGAACGCGTCCAGCACTATTTCGTTTATCAGTCGATCGCGCCAGCGGCGGAAGCGCGAACGCTTCAATTCGATCGGCGAGGCCCACACCCACATGCGCCGGTCGCCCGGGCGCACCCCGAAGAGGCTTTGCATGAACAGGCGAGCGGCCATGCTCTGGGCCGCACGCAGGCGGTCAATGTAAAAGTGCAGCGTATCGCCGGTCGTTCCCCCGCTGACGCACGGCACCAAGCCGCCCTGCACGCCCGGCCAGGTCATGCGGTCGGCGTTGGCGCGTACTTCGGGCTTGTGCAGGACCGGGAGTTTAGCCAGTTCGGCTTTTGCATCGGCGGCGTACGGATTGACTCCGTGGCGTGCGAAGCGCTCGGCGTAGAAGGGCAACTCCCGCGCGGCGAACTGGAGCAGGTCCTGCAAGCGCTGCTGCTCGGCGGCCTGTATCTCTCCCGGCGAGCAACGGGCCAATCGCTGCAACTCCGCGAGCTCGCGAAGCGTGGGCCGGCCGCGGAGCCGCTCGTGGGCGGGGAATATGGCTCGGCGAACCAGCCACTCGCAGGCGCTCATTGGTTTTGCACCTGAAGTCCCGGGGCTGAACTTATTGGCCGAGTTTGCGTAAAGCGCGACCGCCGGGTGGGCAGTGGCGTCTCGGCTTTAGCATGCGCCGGCCTGCGGCTGGTCGGCGCAGAGCGGCTCGGGCTGGCTTCGGCCTGCGTTCCGGCCGCGAGTCCGAGCAGGCGGTCGTAGATGGTGCTCAGGCGCTGCGCAACGTGCTCCGAGGTGTAGCCTTCGCGAACGCGCGCCTGCAACCGGCGTCCGATCCGTTGGCGTAGCTGCGGCGCGAGTGCCAAGCGCGTCATCTCACGCACCAGTGCAATCACGTCGCCGGGCGGCACGATCGGAGCAATCATTTCTTCACGCGCGTAGAAGCCCGGCTCGCCGAGGCGCGGGCTGAGAAACTCCGGAATTGCCCCGACGCTGGTGGCTATCACCGGCAGGCCGGCGGCCCCGGCTTCCAGCAGCACCATCGGAAGTCCTTCCTGATGGCTGGGCAGCACGAGGCAATCGGCTGAGGCCAACAATTCAGCCTTCCGCGTCCCGCTCACCGGACCGGTGAATTGCACACAAGTTTCAAGCCCCAAGTCGCGAACGCGTTCTGGCCACATCT
>JAAYXS010000291.1 GCA_012515775.1 Phycisphaerae bacterium | reverse complement strand
GACGCAGTGCGCGGCGCGGCGCTGACCAATTGCTCGGCTTGTCATCGTTAGGAGCGAGAGTGGCGAAAACGCACGATAGCGAGGTTCCTCTCTGGCGCAGCCTGGACGAACTGGCCCGCTCGCCGGAGTTCCTGCGCTGGACGGAAGCGGAGTTCCCGGAGCAGGTTCGAGCGGGAGGCTTGGGGCGGCGCGAGTTTCTCAAGATGGCGGCGGTGTCTTTCGCACTGGCCGGTTTGGGCGGGTGCGGCGAGCGCCCGCCGCGGCAGATTGTGCCGTACGTGCATCCGCAGCCGGCCGTGGTGCCGGGGGAGGCCGTGCACTTCGCGACCTCCGTGCTTCATGCCGGCTACGCGCTGGGCGTGGTGGTGGATAGCCGATTGGGGCGGCCGACGAAAATCGAAGGTAATCCGGAACATCCGGCCAGTCTGGGTGCGACTGACATTTTTGCGCAGGCGCAGATTTATGAACTCTACGACCCGGATCGTTCGCAAGCCGTTTACCGCGGCGGGCGGATCAGCGCATGGAGTCAGTTCGAGCCGGAGTGGCGCGCCGTGCTCGCCGATCTGCGGGAACGCGGCGGGGCGGGACTGCGCCTGCTGACCGGGCGCATCACTTCGCCGACCGCGCTGGCACAGATTTCCCAGCTTTTGGAGGAGCTTCCGGAGGCGCGCTGGCACGTTTACGAGCCGATTGACGACACCAATGCACAGGAGGGACTCAAAGTTGCCTTTGGCCAGCCGGCCGATTTGGTCTATTCGCTCGAGCGCGCGGATGTCATCTTCTCTCTGGATTGCGACTTCTTGAATGACGTTCCGGGTAGTGTCCGCTACGCGCGCGAGTTTGGCCGTCGCCGAACGGTGCGGCAGGACGGCATCAACATGTGCCGGCTGTATGTCGCCGAGCCCTCGCCGACTGTCACCGGCTCAATAGCGGACAACCGGCTGCCGGTGCGACCCGGGCTGCTGACGGCGGTACTCGCGCGTCTGGGGGAGCGGCTGGGAGTGTCGGCGGGCGAACCGAGCGCCACGCGCGGCGCTGCGGCGCTGGACGATAACGTGAGGAATTGGGTCGACGTGGCGGCGCGCGACCTGCAGCAGCACCGCGGCGCGTCCCTGGTCTGCGTCGGTCGGCGTTTGCCGCCGCAGGCGCACGCGCTGGCGGCGTTGTGCAACGAGCGGCTGGGGAACATCGGCGCAACGCTGCGCGCCATCGACTCCGTGCCGGCGCCGACCCCTTCGTTCGGCAGCCTGTCCGACCTGCTTAAGGAAATGCAGGCCGGAGCAGTGACGCACCTGCTCATCTTCGAGGCCAACCCGGTCTACACGGCACCGGCCGATTTTGCGTTCGCGGAGGAACTGGCGCGCGTCCCGTGGACGGCGCAGTTTGGCCTCTACCGCGACGAAACCGCGGTACGCTGCTTCTGGCATCTACCGCTGTCGCACACGCTGGAATCGTGGAGTGACGCCCGCGCTTTCGACGGCACGGCCGGCATCGTTCAGCCGCTGTTGACGCCGCTGTACCAGACGCGGTCGTTGCAAGCCGTTCTGGCCATGCTCGCGGGCCGGCCATTGATCGGGGATCGCGACCTCGTACGCGACCACTGGCGCAAAACAGTGAACGAAGCCGACTTCGAGTCGTGGTGGCGCGAGGTGTTGCGGGCCGGTGTTATTCCGAATTCCGCCGCGCCGGCGCTCGATGTGCAAGTTCGGGCCGAGGCCGTGCGTCAGGCCTGGCACCGCGCAGCAGAGCCGCGCGAAGAGCGTCCTGGTCAGGTCGAACTGGCCTTTGCCCCCGACCCGACGCTTTGGGACGGGGTGTATGGCAGCAATGTGTGGCTCCAGGAGCTGCCCAAGCCGATCACAAAACTGTCCTGGAACAACGCCGCGCTCGTCGCGCCGCAGACGGCCGAACGGCTGGGACTGCGAAGCGGCGACGTCGTGCAGCTTACAACGGATAATCATGCCGTTTTAGCGGCTGTGTTGCCGGTTCCCGGGCACGCGCCGGACTGCCTCACGTTGCCCTTGGGTTACGGCCGCGAGGTTGCAGCCGCGCTGGCCGCAACTGGGTTCAACGCCTATACCCTGCGGACTTCGTCACATCCGTGGTTGACCGCCGGCGCTGTCGATCGCACAGGCATGAGGCAGCGTCTGGTAACGACGCAGATGCACTTCGCGCTGGAAGGCCGCCCGTTGCTGCGCCACGCGATTGTCACGGAGCTTGCGGCCGCGCCCGCGGTCGAGCATTCACAACCCCGCGAGTCGTTGTATCCCGAGTGGCCGTATCCGGGTACGCAATGGGCCATGGTGATTGACCTGACGCGCTGTAACGGCTGCAGTGCGTGCACGATCGCCTGCCAAGCTGAAAACAACATCCCGACCGTTGGGCCGGACCAGGTGCAGCGCGGGCGCGAGATGTACTGGATGCTGGTGGACACGTATTTCAGCGGGTCACCTGATGCGCCGGGGATCTACCATCAACCGCGGCCCTGTATGCATTGCGAGAAGGCGCCCTGTGAACTGGTATGTCCGGTGGGCGCGACCCAGCATAGCGCCGATGGGCTTAACGAAATGATATATAATCGCTGCGTCGGCACACGCTAT
>JAAYXS010000290.1 GCA_012515775.1 Phycisphaerae bacterium | reverse complement strand
GTCTGGCGGAGTCGTCGAACAAGCGGCTCATGGCGTGCTCCTTGGGTGTTACGCGGCCGATATCACGGCCGGACGATTGATTCTCTGGCGCTGGGGCGACATTTCAATGAGGGGAGGCTCGCGCCGTCGGCAACGGATCAAGGGATCGAGACCGTGGGACGCAAAGACGCCATTAAGCCAGCTGGCTCAGTCAAGGTGGGCATGCCCGCGCCGCTACGCGGCTTGGGCATGGCACCCGACGACAGCGTTTCAGCGTTTTTCAGCAGGCCCGACGTGGGCGCGCCCTACTTTTCGGGTGCCGGCTGGGCCTTGCCGGGAACGACTGTGCCGCCCAGGGCGCGTTGCGTGGTTGGTTGCGTCTGCGAACGCTTACGGCCTTCGCGGCGTGTGACCGGGGCCTCGAGCTTGGCGAACTTCGGATCGGGGTCGTCAGTCTCGATGATGATCTTCGCACCGTCGACGGGGATTTCGTGGAACGGCGGCAGCTTTACCTTGATCTGGTAGTAACCCAGAGTCGCGCCTTCCGCGGGCGGCGTGTGGGGCATCAGTTCGCACTGGATGGTTTCCAGGTCGCAGTGCACGGCCAGAACCTTCAGCGGCTGGTCGGTCCGGTATTGCACGTTCAGCACCGTCTCCCACGGCTCTTTCCGGGACGGCGTGACATACACCGCATAGGGCGAGAGACTGGCGCGCGGCATAACGTGGGCCGAGAGCCGAACTTGGATCTCCGGCAAATCGGGCCGGCCGGTTTCCATGGCCAGGACCGTCATATTCTTGCCCTGGCTCAGCGGCGGTTTGGTCGTGACGGTCAGCTCGTAGATCTTGCCCGCTTCGACTTCCTTCAACTCATACTCGAATTGCTTGATATTCTGGCCGGGCTTAATACGCAGGGGGAGCGGCTCGGGGTATTGGTTCTCAAGCCGGACGGTTTGCGTGGCAACCGTGTTCTCGTCGGCGTTGGCGAAATTGCAGTCGGGCGGCGTGGCGGCGAAGATCGGCTTGACGGTGCCCTTGACGTCGATGCTGATGGTCGGCTGAGTCGGATCGTTCGAGTTGATCATAACCTTTTTGCCGGCCGCGCCGGCCCGCCGGGTGTCGTACGTGATCGTGAACACGTCGCTCTCGCCGGGCTGTAGCGGGGACTTCGGCTTGGTCGCCACCGTGCAGCCACAGGAGGAGGTCACGGTGGTGGTCAGCGGGGCGTTGCCGGTGTTCTGGATGTGAAATTCGCCCTTGGCTTCGGCGCCCTGCCAGACTTCGCCGAAATCGAAGGCGGCCGGGCGCACCACGATGCGTGCGCCTATTTCGTCGGCGGGCTGGCTGGCCGGGGCGGATTGCGGGGCAGGCGGCGGCGCGGCCGGCTGGTCAGCAGCGGCAACAGAGAACGTCATCAATCCCAGGAAAAACGCCGTGAATGCAATCGCTGACTTCATAACTACTGCCTCCAAGCGGGACACCGGCCGGACGCCGGCGCCACGGTGCCACAGCCTCACCCGCAGCAGGAACACCGGCCGGCCGGCGCCACAAGCCACAGGCTTAGATATTTGGACACCACGCGGCGTCGATGGTTGGCACCAGAGCGTCTGCGGCCAGGAACCTTCCGCAGGTTTCCAGTTAGAGACCGGTTAGGAACCGGTCCGTCAACGTTACAAGGAAAGGGCCCGCCTCTTGCGGGCGGACCCTTGATGGAGACGAAGGGGCTCGAACCCTCAACCTCCGCATTGCGAACGCGGCGCTCTCCCAGTTGAGCTACGTCCCCAAGTACCCCAATTATAAATCAGCCTGGCCGCCGTGCCAAACGGTCCGGGAGGCGATTGTCGGCTATTCATAAGCGGGTGCTTATGGCGGCCGCCATTTTTTCCAAGTCTGCGGGCGCGGCCTTGCTGGTCTTCCACCGGTATCCCAGTCCGTCGCCGGCACGGCGCGGGATCAGATGGAAGTGCACGTGCGGGACCTCCTGGGACGCTGCCTTGCCGTTGTTTTGCAGCACGTTGAAACCCTCGGCGCCAGCAGCGTTCACGATGGCGCGGCCGAGCCGCCCCAAGGTTCGGCCGATAGCCGCCGCCCACTCTTCCGGCAGTTGGTCCAGGAATTCAGCATGATGGCGGGGTATCACCACCGTGTGGCCGGGCGCCAGCGGCTGGATATCCAGAAAGGCCAGGAGGTGTTCGTCCTCATAAACACGCTGGCACGGAATTTCGCCGCGGATGATTTTGCAGAAGACGCAGTTTTGATCCAGGACGGCGTTGGCCATGATTAGCCCTGTAGGACTGCTCCGGGGCGAGACGCCCCGGCTCTGCTCATTTCTTTTCCTCTGCGCCGGGTTCGGGCTGGGCCTGGCTGGCTTCAGCTTGCGGCTTCGCTTCGGCCTCCTTTGCGGGGCGCGTGCTGCGGCGTGGACCGCGGCGCGGGGCGGCCTTGCCGGCAACGGCGGCGTATTTGGCACGGGCGCGGCGTTTGCGCTCCGTCTTCTCCGTGCTCTTGGTACGCTTCTTGTCGTCCTCGCGGACCCATTGCAGCAAGGCGGTATCCGATCCGTCGCCCAGGCGGCGCTGCGCCAGCTTAATGACGCGCGTGTAGCCGCCGGAGCTGCCCATGGCTTCGTTGCGCTTCTTGAAGCGCGGCCCGAGTTCCGCGAACAGCTTGTGGATGACCGAGTCGGCCGTGAACTTCACGCCGGGCTTGGTGGTGCTGGCCCGATAGCGGCGGCCGGAGCGCGCCCGCAGGACCTTGGCGCGTTTGGCATCGCTCATTTTGTCGTATTCTTCCTGCTGCTCCTTGGCGATGATGGCGCGATCGTTGAGCAAAGCGATGGCGCGCTGCCGCGCGGCCAGGCTGCCGTCAATGGCCAGGGTGGCCAGACGCTCAGCAAAGCGTTGCACTTCCTTGGCCTTGGGCAGGGTGGTACGAATCTCGCCGTGCTCTATCAGGCTCTGCACTAAATTACGCCGCAGCGCCCGGCGATGGGCGGTCGTGCGGTTCAGTTTTCGTCCGGCAACATTATGTCGCATGCCTTACCTCAAATCTGCACACCCGACGCGCCGGCCGAGACCGGGTTCAACCCAGGCCCCGACGACTGGCCGGATACGTCCATCCCCAGCGCCAAGCCGTGCTCAGCGAGCTTGCGCTTGACCTCCATGAGCGAGGTTTTGCCGAAGCTGCGCAGTTGCAGCAGTTCTTCTTCCGTCAGGCGCACCAAGTCCCCGATGGTTGTGACCTTGGCCGATTCCAGGCAGTTGCTGGCCCGAACCGAGAGTTCCAGGTCGGCAATCGGGCGGTCGAGCCGGCGCCGCACTTCGTCATCCACGGGCGGCGGCGGCGTGATGCGCGCCTCGCCCGCGGTCTGAATCTGGCCCAAATCGTAGTACTGCACGAACGGGTTGAGGTGCTTGCGCAGGATTTTGGCTGCTTCGACCAGGGCATGCTCCGGCCGGACGGTCCCCTTGGTCCAGATTTCCAGGACCAGGCGATCGTAGTTGACCTTCTGGCCGACGCGCGTTTCCTCGGTGCGGTAGCGGACGCGC
>JAAYXS010000005.1 GCA_012515775.1 Phycisphaerae bacterium | reverse complement strand
CTGTTACAATTCACGGTTCGAACCGGCCAGCGGGAGCATTCGCGATGTTCGATTCGCAGCAGCCTCAAAGCGATCAGCCGCGCGTTTGGGACGAGCGCGCCCTGCGCGATCCGCACCGGCAGCTCGATAAGGCCGGGCGCGTGCAGGCGATGTTCAACGCGATCGCCGGAACGTACGAGCTAATCAACACGCTAGCGACCTTCGGGCGGGACGCGGTCTGGCGGCGACGGGCCGTGGCGGCGGCGGACGTTCGGGCCGGAGATGTCATCCTGGACGTGGCTTGCGGCACCGGCGACATGATCCGGGCGTTCGCTCGACTGTGCGCGTCCGAGGCGCCGGGCCACGAAGGGCGCGTGCCAGCGCGGATCATGGGCGTCGATTTTGCACGCGAGATGCTGGCGCGCGGCGATTATTCGCGGGTGAGCGTGCCGGTGGAGCTGGTTGAGGCTGACGCCCTGCGAATGCCGCTGGCCGACGAGTCGGCGAACGTGATCAGTTGTGCGTTCGGCGTTCGGAATTTTCAGGACCTGCAGGCCGGGCTGGCGGAGATGTATCGCGTGGCGCGGCCCGGGGCGCGCATCGTCATTCTCGAATTCGCGCCGCCACGCAGCCGTTTTCTTCGCTGGCTGAATGAGCGCTACTGCGAAACCGTGCTACCATGCCTGGGCGCGCTGGTAGCGCGCGACCGCGTCGGGGCTTACCGCTACTTGCCGCGGTCGGTTGAGAGTTTTGAGCCGGTCGACGCGATGATGCGGCGGCTGCGCGACGCGAAGTTCGTTAACGTCACCGCGCGGAAAATGAACTTTGGGGGCGTCGTGCTCTATCGCGGCGAGAAGGCCGCCGCGGCCGACTGAGGACTGCGTTGTTCGGCAAACGGAGTTCGTTGATGAACGTCGTCCCTATTGCACTCTTGTTCACCGTAGTCGCAGGCCACTCGGCCCCAGCCGCAGAAACTGATTATCGCCACAGCCGCGAATCGACTGCCGCCGCAGAGACTGCCGGCGTGGAATATGTAAATGTCGCGCAACTGCCCGATGAATGGCGCACGCATGCGGAGCGCACCGCATATGAAGAGACCGGGCGTTATGACGAAACGGTCGCCCTTTGTCGCAAGCTGGCGGATTTTTCGCCGTATGCGAAATACATGAGCTTCGGGACCAGTGGCGAGGGGCGGGAGCTGCCGCTGCTGGTTTTGTCGAAGGACCGGCGTTTCGAGCCAGATGTCCGGGGGCGCCCCGCCCAGGCACTTGTCCGCGCGGCGGATTCGTCGATGCAAGACTCCACTCTTGATTCGCGTGCGGAGCTGATGCTAACTGCAGGGGAGCGCGCCGCCGGTCCGCTCTCCAGTAAGCCGCGCGTGCTCTTGCAGTGCTGCATTCATGCCGGCGAATGCGAAGGCAAGGACGCCAGCCTGGCCCTGGCCCGGGACATTCTCGTCGCCGGCGTGCACGCAAACCTGCTGAACGGCCTGGACTTGCTCATCATTCCCATCTTCAACGTCGATGGCCACGAGCGTTTCGGCCCGTACAACCGCCTTAATCAGAACGGTCCGCGCGAGATGGGTTGGCGAACCACCGCTGTCAACTTGAACCTCAACCGCGACTACATGAAAGCCGATGCGGTCGAGATGCAGGCCTGGCTGGGCTTGTGGAAGGCCTGGGCGCCGGACCTGCTCCTCGACAGCCACGCGACCGACGGCAGCGATTGCCAATATGACGTGTTCTACACTGCCTCGATCGGGCCGGGGCTCGATCCCGGCATCTCTGGGTGGACGCAGAAAATCTACCTGCCCGAATTGCTGGCGGGTCTGGCGGCGGGCGGGCAGTTGGCCATCGACTACTGCTTTCCACGGGACCAGCGGGATTTAACCAAGGGCTTCGCGGGCTGGTCGGGATTCGCGCCGCGCCTCTCGCACTGCTACGCGGCGCTGTGCAACCGGCCCAGCATCCTGGTGGAAACCCATTCGCTCAAGCCCTACCGGCAGCGCGTGCAGACGACGTACGACATGATGCGGCATACATTAGAGTGCGTGAACCGCCATGGCGGCGAACTGCGGGACGCCGTTTCCGCTGCGGACGCCCGGGCGGTGGAAACACGCGGCGGCGAGATCGACGGCACTGTTCCGCTGCGCTGGCGAACTTCTGAAGAGTCGCAGCCGATCGTTTACAAAGCGCTCGAGCAAAGGTTCCGCCCGAGCGAGGTAACCGGCGGCGAGGTGGTCGTATACGGCAAGAAGCCCGTTGACGTCGAAACAGTGATGTGCAACCAGGTGTGCGTCGACCAGAGCGTCACCCCGCCGGCCGCGTACCTCATCCCGCCGCAGTGGAGCGAGGTCATTAGGCGACTCAATCTACACGGGCTGGAGTACTTCCGGCTGGCGGAGAAGCGCGCTTTGCCGGTGCGAATCTACGAGTTCCAAAACGTGAAATTCGCAACCAGGCCGCACGAGGGCCGCTTCAGTCCCAAGTATGAGGTGAGAGCCCGCGATGAGATGCGTGAGTTTGCGGCCGGGACGGTCGTGGTGCCGATGAACCAGCCGCGGGCGAAAATCGCCGCTCACCTACTGGAGCCGCAGGCGCCGGACTCTTTCGTAGCGTGGGGCTTCTTCAACGCGATCTTCGAGCAGAAGGAGTATGCGGAAGCCTACATAATGGAGCCGCTGGCGCAGCGCATGCTGGACGAGGACGCAGCGTTGCGGCAGGAGTTCGCAAACCGGCTCAAAGACGCGGACTTCGCGGGCAATGCGGGGGCGCGGCTAAATTTTTTCTACCGGCGCTCGCGGTACTGGGATGCGGCGATGAACGTTTACCCCGTTGGTCTGTTGCTCGATGCGAGCCTGCTTTCGGGGCTGCGCTAGCCCGTGGGAAGCTTCGCCGTCGTCACCGGGTGTGGCGGTCTGCGGCGTGGCCGGCACGCCTTTGAAATCGGCCATAACCGCCAGCACCGCTCCCGAAATCAGCAAGATCGCGCCGACGCAAATGCCCAACCAGTTGGTGTAAGCTTGCATGCCGTCGGCGAGCGGCGGCGGCAGTCGCCGGCCAATCAGTAGGCTCGTCCCGCAGAACGCCACCAGCAACAACCCGCCAATCAACAGCGCGGCCCCGAGCACGTAACAAGCTCTGCCTGAACGCGCTGGTCGCTTGGTCGCGAAGGCGTGTTGCACGATAGAAGTTCTGCGCATGCACCTAAGGTCCACCACACTGATGATACAAAATCATCATCGCCGCGCTTCGGCCGCGCGGCTAATTAAAAACAATTTAGGATCGGCTGCTCAGGAGTCACGGTGCTGGTCGGTAGATTCCGCAGCGCGCGGCAGCCGCATTACAAATTCGTAGCCCCCTCCCGGTCGATTGTGGCCCTCAAGCCTGCCACGGTGCAGCTCAGCCACGCCGCGGGCGATGGTCAGCCCTATTCCCGGCTTGCCGACCTGCTTTTTCTCAGGCTCGCTGAACAGGCGGAAGAGTTGCGCCAGCCGGTCTTCCTCGATTCCGGGCCCACTATCGCTGACGGAAGTGGCGACGTCCGTTTCCGTCGCCTCAACCGAGACGTCGACCGTTCCGCCGGTTTCGGAAACCGCAATCGCGTTTTCGATCAAGTTTAGAAGGGCGGAAACAAGCATGTCGGAATCGCCAATAACGACCGGCTCGTATTGCCCATCAACCGGAAAATTCGCCCGCACGTGCACTTCGCGTTTGGCCGCGGCCGCACGGCATTTGCGAATGGCCGCGAGGACCGCTTCTTCCATCGATATGCGATCCAAAGAAGGCGCCGGCGCGCCGGCCTGCAGCCGGTTGAGAATCAGGAAGGCCTCGACCAGGCGCAGGATGCG
>JAAYXS010000289.1 GCA_012515775.1 Phycisphaerae bacterium | reverse complement strand
TGCAGGCGCCCCGCCAGTCGCAGGCCGGCGTGTCCGGCGCGGGTCTCTGGCGAGACGCTGGTCAGCTCCGACATCATCAGGGCCTGCTCACCGGACAGGTGGGGCAGGGCAAGCAGCGCAACCAGCGGGTGCACCGCCAGGCTGTCGTGGCTTATGGCGGCCCAGTTCTCCGGCGCGAGCGCCTGTCTTGCGGCAGCGCCTCTCTCGTCTGAGTATTGCCGCTGGTCCGGCAGGTAACGCGTGAGCCACTGGCCGGTATAGTAGATGTGGGTGGATTCAACCTTCGACAACAGCGAATCCGGAGCCGCGAACGCCAGCGACCCCTCCAAGTAGCCCGTCTGCGGCGCCTCGCTACCCTTCATCTTCAGCCGCGCCGTGCAGTGGAACCGATCCTGGTAGCTCTTGAGTGCGCGATATTTGGCGACGGTGCGCTCCAGCACCGCGTGCGCTTCCGCAGACGATTCCGTCATTGTGGGCGGAGTGGCGCGCTTGGCGTCCTGCGAATGCTCCGCGCGGGCCTCGGGCGCCGGCGCCGCCGATACGCTCTCTTTCTTCTCCGCGTGTACGGGTGTAGCCGACCGGACGGCCTGTGCCACGGCCTTATCCAGCGCCTCGTCTTTGAGATCGCGATCCACGACGTTGCCGTCAGCGCCGATCAGGAAAGAGGCAGGAATACCGCCCACCCCGTACAGATTCGCCAGTGGGCCGTTGTCCGCCTTTTCGGCCCAGATCTGCGGCCAGGGGAATTGCCGCTCGGCGACGAACTTGCGGGCGGTGGCGGCGTCGCGGTCGAAGCTGACGCCCACGATCGTAAAGCCCTCGTCCTTGTATCTGTCATGGAGTTTCTTGAGGGCGGGCAGCTCGGCCACGCACGGGCCGCACCAGGTAGCCCAGAAATCCAGCAATACGACTTTGCCGCGCAGCTCGGAAAGCTTTAGGGGCTGCCCGTCGAGCGTGCGGGCCTCGAAATCCGGCGCGACCTGCCCGGCCTGTACGCAGCGCACCTTGATCCGGTCGATGTCCCGCACGACAGGACTCTGTCCGACCGACAGAGCCGCCTCCTGGGACCAGGAGACGTCCTTCGGGCCGAGCCCTCAGCCCGGCCGGGTTTTTGCGACGTGACGTAACAACCTGAGGGTGTGCGTCCCCAGTGGAACGCCGCGTAGTGTGTATGTCCCATCCTCGTCCGTCAGCGCGCCGATCACGAGCCCGTCGGCGGTTTCAGCCATCACGTTGACCTTCGCGAGCGGCTGGCCTTCGATGCTCGTGACGCGGCCGGTCACGGTCGTGCCGCCTTCCAGCTCGAACGAGATCTGCTGCTTCGTGCCCGCCGCGACGGCGACCGAGCGGGCAAAAACCGTGGCGTCGTACGGAATCTTCCGAGTGGACGCGAGAGCGGTTACTCGATACTTCAGCCCGGGCGGTAGTGGGCCCAGGTAGAGCTGTTCTCGCGCCGTGCTGGGGAAGATCAGTCCCAGGAAAGATATGCCCGAGTCGTCCGGCTCGCCGGTCTGGGAGCCAAACCCTTCGGGCGGCGCCAGTGAGACCCGTACTGACAGCTTTAGGCCCTTTTCCGGAGGTGGCGGCAAGGTCGTGACTATGTAGGCCGGCTGCTCGAGCTCCAGCCGCAAAGGCCGCTCCGCATAGTTCGCCGGACGCAGGTCAAGTTGCAGGGTCCAGCCCTGGTCCGCATCGCCGGCGGCGATGTGCCACGGGTCCGCCGGCGCGGCGAAGTTAGTAAGGGTGAAATGCCCGGTCTGGTCGCTAACGGCGTGGCAAAAGTGTTTGCCGTTCCGCCTAGTGAAGAAACGCAGCACCTTCTCGTCGTTTCCGCTAGCGTACACGTGCTTGTTAAAGCTGAGATAACCGTGGCCACGGTGGACCATTACCACATGCACGTTGGCGGCGGGCTGGCCGGTGTCTTTGTACACGACCACGCCTGATAGCTGGTTAGGTGGCGGGTCATAGCCCCAGGCGGGGGTGCCGGCCAGCAAGGCGACCAGGAGCGCGACCGGCGCGACCGCGTTCGAACGCCACGTCTGCATAGTGCTCTCCTTTTCCGTGTAGTGGTGAGCTGTCAGTTACAAACGCCTGTTCGGCGCTCGCATGTTATCGTCGAACGCGGCCCGGCGGCCAGATGGCCCCATGATTAGGGACAGTCACGTAACTTTCTCCAATTATGCCCGCATGAAGGCGCTGGGCATGCGCCGCCTCCGTCCGCCCTCCGGGCGGAAACAGAAGTTATTCACTGTCTACCAGGGACTAAGTCGATGGCAGCACTCGTCCGCACTCCGGGCGGTAAAATAATTTAGGAATTAGGGACAGTCACATTTCGGTGAATTTGGAAGGCCATCCTGGCCCCGTCGCAGCAAGCGGACCCCGTCTACCGCCACGCGCTCCACAGCCGCCTCCGCTTCATGGTTTTCACGCAACGTTCTATACCCCGTGACCATCGACGTGCAGGGCAGAATTTATGTCAAAATAGGCGACTGTCCTCAATTAAGACGCCCTCGCCTGCCTCGCTCTCCCGCCCCGCCGCGACTGCCACCTCGACACACGCGACGCGAGAAAAATGGTTGATTCCAATCACCTGAATCTCTATAGTGCAGTTAATTCGGCCGCTTCTCAGGCCGAGGTTCATTTCCCACAAGGAGAAGGAGACATTCGATGAACGCGGAACACCTTAGCCAAGCATGGCGCACCACTCTCGCATTCGCGGCGCTGCTGGTCGTCGCACACCCCGCTACGGCCGCCACGATCGAAGACTGGAGCAGCGGAACCGACGCTGCCTGGACGCGCGTGGACCTGTTGGAACTCTACGGCCTGGGCGGAACCAGTTACACCATTTCGGGCGGGCAATACCACATGACCTCGAACTACCCCCTGCCACCGGTGCCCTACCTGTTGGGCAGCGCGTCTGTGTTCAGTGAATCGTTGCTCGACCCGGACGCTTACGCGAGCGGCTACCTCACGACGCGCTTCACGATTCACAACGCCAACTCCTGCGTGTTTGTACCCATGCGGGCCGACGTGTCCCAAATGGACTTCATCAGCTTCTTCGCTGAGAACGCCTCAAACAGCATCGGCATGACCGTCTTCGACAACTTCGAGTACGTCAACGGCGCCAGCGCCAGCTTCACTATTGAGGAAGAGGTCGAGTATTACCTCACCGCCGGCGCGGTCGGGACGGAGCTCTCGATCAAAGTCTGGCCGGTCGGCAGCCCCGAGCCCGCCTCACCTCAGGTGACGCTGATCGATGCGACGTTCACCAGCGGCCAGATCGGCCTGGGCGCCTATAACAGGGAAGGCATGGGCGGCACAATGGCCGCCAGCTTCGGCGAGGTAAGCTTCATCCCCGAGCCGGCCGGCTTGCTGACACTGCTCGCAGCCCTCGGACTGCTGGCCGCGCGCCGGCGGAAATAAAGCAGCACACAACCGCCCCGGCGCTCGCGGCAAGAGCAGCGCCGGGGCGTGTCGTCCCCGCCGGAGCAGAGCCGGGGCGTGCCGCCCAGAATCCTTCACCGGCGCAGTACCCGCTCCGGCTACGCTGTGCCGCCCCGAACGGTGCCGAGGACTCTCTCTGTACCCCCGCGCTGAATGCAGTCGAAGCGAATGGTCATCGGCCCGGTCGCACGCCACCGTTCACCCCTCCGTCGGAACACCTGACCGCTACAGTTGACGACAATACGGGTCGGACTACTCGTAACCGGCCGTCAACAGCCAGAACACTGCTTTGGGCGGACCCAATCATCCCGTGCTCGCTGCACTCGCCCAGCGGGCGTTCAGTGACATATAGAGCCAGTGCAAGAGGTGTTTGACACGCCGGCTGGGCTGCGTGCGCCGGCTGGCCAGACTCAGACCAGTAACCGGCATAAACTCAAGCTGCCTCGAACCAAGGGAGTCAAACAGCCCGGAACCAAACGGAGTATCTAGCATGGCAGACCAGCAGCAGCTATTTCCGGCCGCGACGAAAGAACTCGCCGAAAGGCGAAAGAAGCTCGCACCGCAGGCGCTGGGAGCTTTTAAGGCTTTCAGCCAGGCCGTCTTCGCCGACGGCGCCCTGCCGGGCAAGACGAAACAACTGATCGCGCTGGCCGTGGCGCATGTCACTCAATGCCCGTACTGCATCCGTGCGCATACGAAGCAGTCGCTCCAGCATGGCGCCACACCGGAGGAGATCATGGAAGCCATCTGGGTGGCGGCGGAAATGCGCGCCGGCGCGGCCTACGCCCATTCCCTCCTGGCGCTCGACACAATCGCGGAGGTTGAGTCAGGCCGTGCACAGTAGCCAACAGGCGCTTTAGCTCGCAGCTACCAGCAGGGGCTGTCAGCTCTCAGCTATCAGCTTTCGGCCAAGGAAGCCGCCAACGCCGGAGCTGTCAGCTCTCAGCCGGAGGGGCTGCCCCAGGTGCTCAAGCGGTCTGATAAAAAGCCGTGTGGAATCGAGCCATGGGGGCAGGCGATCAGAAGCGCATGGTTTCTGTGCACTCGATTTTGATAACCTGAGGCCCGCCGCGGCGCGGAGAGAG
>JAAYXS010000288.1 GCA_012515775.1 Phycisphaerae bacterium | reverse complement strand
GGGCGGCCCGTGCAAAGTGCTTCTGGGTCCGCTGCGCGGCGAGGAGGAGGCTCAGGCCGCGCGGTACTCGGGTCTGACCCGCAACGGTGAACACTGGCTGCGCCTGGAAGGCCCGGACCGGCCCTGGCTGGCGGCGGGCATTGCGCGCACGGTGGCCGACCACGGCATCAACATCAGTTCGTTCACCGGCGCGGCCATCGGGCAGCGCTGCGTGATCTACATTTCGTTCGCGACCGAAGGCGACGCGCGCCGCGCGGCAAAGGTCTTGCAGCCGATACTCGGGTAACCCCCGAGAGCAGAGCTGGGGCGTGTCGCCCCGAAATGCCGCCAGAAGTTTCTCCTCTGCGCAACCAAGGCAACCGCCAAGACGCCGAAAGCGCCAAGACCGCAGAGAATAAGGTCTCGCACCATACCGATAGGTGTTGGACTGATGTGGGCTGCGAGGATGCGGAAGTTTTCAGGTTGCCAACACGCGGCGGGCGACGGGTAGAATACGGGCGCTTCCGGAGCGACTGCATGGGCATAGCCATTCTCATTACTGGGCTGGTCGTGGGCGTAATTCATACCGGCCCGTTTCTGGGGGCGTTGGTCGGCGGGGGAGTTTCATTGGTAATCGCTCTGCCGGCCGAGGCAATCTGGTGCAGTGCACGACGGGCAGGCTCGCTTGATTCCGTTCGCAAGCGGCGGCTGATCCTGGCCGGCGGCTGCGTCTGTTTCGGAATTCCCTTTTTACGTGCTGATGAGCCTGCCCAGCGGGCGCGCCCTGCTGCGCGAACACCTGTACCTGCCGACGGCCAGCGTGCATGAAGTTCGGCGCTGGTCAAACCGCTGGAAAATAGACCCGTTCTACGGCGTACGTTTTCGCGCTGATCCCGCTGCACTGCGGGATGCGTGCGAAGTTGCTGGTGCCGGTGACCATTTCGCGCTCTTCCGCCGTGGAGAGCGCGGCGCCGGCTACCAATGCCGTCGCGACGTCGCCCGTGACGAGCGATCCGTGCGCTGAGGCGTTGGCAGACTTCCCACCGCCGCCGCGGCCGGCCAGCACACTTTGGAGCCTCAATCCGGTTCTTGGGCGGCCGAGCTGGTGGAATCCCGATGAGCTTTCCGGCGGCCAGGAGTGGACGAGCCCCGAATCGCGGAATCCCCGACTCCGGCTGCGGTGTGATCCTGAGACTGGCGAGGCGTATCTCGTAATCGCCTATTTGTGAGTCTGCCGGCATCCGCGGCCTCACAGTGGCAAAGACGAAGACGGCAAACACGCTGCGCGGCGTCCAAAGCTGGCTAGCTGGATTCGTCTCTCTGCCACGTTGATTGATCAGCCGCCGCGTTGGTTGCAGGCCGCGTATCGCCCGGCGGCGCCGGCCAGCTAGGGCGTGCTTTCCTCCGGCTCCAGTGCCGGTCCGCTGATCGGTTCAGCCGGCAGCGGCACAGCACGCAGGTGCGCCAGCGCGGCCGACAGCAGATCATCGCGCTGCCCACCGAACGCCTCGGGCGAGCCTTCGAAGCGAATGTCCGGTTCGATGCCGCGTTCGTCGAGCGGCTTGCCGTCGGGCAGCAGGTCGACCCATTGCGGCAGACTGACCGTGATGCCACCGCCCAGTTCCAGCATCATTGGATTACCGCTCGAGCCGCAGGTGCGGTCGCCCATGGTCGTGACCTGCGGGCATTCGGCCATCATGGCCACGAACGACTCATTGCTGCTCATGCAGCGCTGTCCGATCAGCAGAACCACCGGCCGGTCGTAGCGCCAAGGACCGCGCGGCTCGATGCTGCGCGGCTTCTTGTCCGTGAGATCGGAGTGGCCGGGCCCGTCGCGGTACTGGCTGTAGCCGTAGGTAATGGCGCGATCCGCAAAACGCGCGGCCACGAGTTGTGCCAGCGTTTCGTCGCCGCCGCCGTTCAGGCGCACGTCTACAATCAGTCCGCGCGTGCCGCGCATCTGCTCAAAGACTTCGTCGCAAGCCCGCGGCAGACGTGGATTGCTCCATTCGGGAATGAATATGTAGCCAACATGGTCGTCCGTCACCGCCCAAGCGAGTCGCACCACCCCTGAATTGATTTGCCCCAGCAAGACTGCCCAGGCGGCCGGATTCGCGTTGACGGGACGCGGGCGATGGTAGACTTCGACCGGCACCCCGTCGACGCTGACCCAGATATGCAGGTCGCGCAGCGGCCGCAGCATGCGGGCACATATTTCAGCGAAGCTATCCGGATCGCCGGCGGCCAAGGCCTGAGGTCTGTACTGGTCGCGCAAGGCATTCCAGTCCACTTCCGGCCGCAGCACGAAACCCGCATAGCGTTCATCGTAAGTCTTCCACAACTTGTCGAAGGCCTGCTGGGCCAGGCGGGCATCGAATGGCTTCTGCGCCGGCACGCTGCGGGCCTCAAAGGCATTGACGTACTCGGCCGTTTTTGCCGCAGTATTCACCATGAAGAACCGGCGTTTGCCGTCGCGCACGTCAACGTCAACCGTCATGTCCTCGCGCGGCGGGATCATGGCGCTGCCACCGGCCTGGTAGCTGGCGTTCATCTTGACCGTCGCCACCCGGCGCATCAGGCCCGCCAGCTCCTTCCGGCCGGCCGCATGCACCGTCGCGGGCGGAAACAGCGTCGCGATCTCCCGCGGGTGGAAGCGCAGCCAAACGTGCGTGATCGGCTCCTGTTGCCCCTGGGGACTGCTCAGCGTTGCGGCGTCGCGCGGCACAATCACGGCCCACACCGCGCCGTCGGCACAGTGGCCGATCCCGACATCCGCCGCCCCAGTCGCGATCTGCAACTGGTCGCCGATGCCGAACTTGAACTCAGTCAGCCCATAGATGTCGTCTTGTGCAAAAGTCCAGGCCCGGGCCCGCCCCGGATCGGTGTCGCCCGCCTCCAGAGTTGTCGGGTAGCGAGCGGCGAGGTCGACGCCGGTCTGGCCGCGGGGCGCGGCCGGTCCGGATGGGGCTTGCGCAGGTTGAGCGTCATGCGCCAGAGCAAGTGACAACGCGCAAGTCCAGGCCAGGCACGCAGTTGCGCGGCAGAGCAGCGGCGACATTTCTTCTCCTTTCGTGGGCGACGGGGAGCGCGTGTTCATATTTTCATACGAAATGTCGCGCCGCGGCCCTCAAATGCTTCCGCCGCTCACCCGATTGCACGCAGCACACGCCGCATGCTCTCCACTGCGGCGGAGCCGGATCCTACTTGCACTTTTCAGGTTGGGTCGAACACGTGAGCGCGGTTACGGCCCGAATGGCGGCGCACACTGTCCGCAATCCTGTGATTCCCAGCAGCAATGCGCCGCCCACTATCGCGGCCGCCCACACGGGCCATGTCCCGTGCGGCATCGGCGACGCCAGCGCGAGGACGGGCGCCAAGGCCAGCATCGCCCATGCTCCCACATTGTCTCGCCGCGACCAAAACAGTGACTCGCCCCAACTGCCGCACGCCCAGGACCAAAGCTGCGTCGCGCCGGTGAATAGCCACACGAGCGCTACCTGTCCCGTCCACAGGCCACACAGGAAGCGCCAGCGCGGTCCGAAGTCCAGGACGTGGACGCCGCCGAGCAGCGCCGCGATCAGGACCGCGGCATAGGCCCACGCGAGCCGAGCCGGCGGAACGCCACGTTGCCGCGCGCGGCTCGCGAAAAGCCAAAGACCCGCCAGGAGCGCGCCGACGTACAGGCCGGTACAGCGCTGGCAGACAGGCAGCGCCACGCCGTCAATAACGAAGCAGCGCTCCTGCCCGCACAGAAAGTCAAAGACCGCCGTCAGCGTTTCCATATGCGGCAGCGACAGACGATGGTGCGACGAATGCAATCCACTGTGCGACGTCCACTAGGGTTTCGCGGGCTGCGTCGCAGCCGGGTCAACCGGCGGAACCGGCACGCGCGACAGCTCCTGGCCCGCGGGCGAGAAGAAGACGATGGCCGAGAGACCGTCGGAGTCTTTTTGCGCGAGCTTGAGAGCAATGTGCTGGCTATCCGGCGAGAAGGTCGGCTGGGTTAGCTGGCTGTCTTCGCTGTGCCAGGTACTAAGTAGTTCGCCGGCGGTGGTTACGAAGTAGATGTCGGGTTCCAGTTCGATAACGGCGTGGCGTCCATCCGGAGCGACGGCCAGAACGGCTCTT
>JAAYXS010000039.1 GCA_012515775.1 Phycisphaerae bacterium | reverse complement strand
TCGCGGGTCAGGTGGTCGGCGGCGCCAGCGGCGTGCTGAGACTCCGCATGGCCGTCCTGGAACGCGAGCTGGATATCCCGTGGGCTTCAGTCGAGCGCGTGGATTGCCGCAGCGAACGCCTGGTAGTGCTCAGCGACCTGCAGCCGGCGCGTTACGAGTTCGAGCCGTTCTTCGACAAGAACTGGAACTACGCTGTGGACCGCACGCTCACCGGCCGGCAAATCCGCCTGGGGGGGCGGGCTTTCGCGCGGGGTTTGAGCATGCACAGCCGCGCGCGCCTGGTATATCAGCTCGACGGCCAGTTTGAGCGCTTCGCCGCGACGGCCGGCATTCTGGACGAAATGGGCGGCCGCGGCTGCGTGGCGCTGCGCGTACGTGGCGACGGGCGCGTGCTGTGGAGCGCCACGGCCGTACGCGGCGGCGATCCGCCGCGCGACGTATCGGTCGACATCGCCGGCGTACGCGAGCTGTCGCTGGAGGTGGACTACGATGCGGACCTGGATTTGTCGGACCAGGCGGCGTGGGGCTTCGCACGCCTGATTCGGTGAGACGATTGCGGGCGATACTGGAGTTGCTGGGTTGACCGCGAGAGATGTCGCGCTGCTATTGACGATCGCCGGCGTCAGCCTGGTTGTTCCGGGTCCGGCGCCAGCCAAGGCAGATACGCCGGGTGGCGACGCCGTCGCTCTTGCGACGGTTCGCGCCGACGAGGCGCAGCGCATTGCGGCCATCGCTCAGGTCATACCCGCCGTGGTCTGCGTCGTCGAAGATCGTCAGCGCACGGGAGGCGGCAGCGGGGTGCTGATCGATTCCGAAGGCCACGGTCTGACCAACTTCCACGTCATTGCCCCGATGCTCGAGTCGCGCACCGGCTATGGCGGCATGTCCGATGGCAACCTCTACCCGCTACGCGTCGTGGGCATCGATCCCGGCGGCGACATCGCCCTTTTCAAGCTGGAAGGCAAGGAGCGGTTTGACTTCGCCCCGCTGGGTGACGCCGAGCAATTGCACGTCGGTCAATGGGTCGCCGCTCTCGGCAATCCGTTCGCCCTTGCCGAGGACTACAACGCGACCGTCACAGTAGGCGTCGTTAGTGCACTGCACCGCTACCAGTACGGCCAGGGAAATCTGCTCGAATACGCTGATTGCGTCCAGGTTTCCACTTCGATCAACCCGGGCAACTCGGGCGGACCGATCATCGACCTCAACGGGCGCGTGGTCGCCATCGCCGGGCGCGGCTCGTTCGAAGAGCGCGGCCGCGTGAACGTGGGCATTGGCTACGGCGTGCCCGTCAACCAGATCCGCCGCTTTTTGCCGGCGCTGCGGGCCGGACGCCTATGCTATCACGGCACGCTCGGGGCCACGGCCGAACTTTTGGGCGACGACCTGATCTTGAACGTCGTGCCGGAGGGTTCGCCGGCGGCGGCCGCGGGGTTGGAGTTCGGCGACAAGCTGTTGAGGATAAACGGGCGGCCCGTGCGTACCGAGAACGAGCTCACTAACGCGATCGCTGTTCTGCCGGCCGGCTGGCCCGTTGCCCTGGACCTCCTGCGCGAGGATAAACCGCTCACCGTGCGACTGCGGTTGGAGGCACTGCCTTTGCCCGGCATGCCGTTGTTCGTTCCCGACCTGCAGCTCAATCATGCCGAGATACGCCGCGTATTTGGGCTGTATGAGCGGCACGATGCGAATCTCTCGCCGCAAAGCCCCCTTCCAGAACCGCCGGCCTTTCGCGTGCGCTGCCAGAGCGGGGTCGAACCGATGCAGGACGGCTGGCCCAGCCCCGCGATTGCCGAAGAATACGAGCAACTGGCGGCCGGCTTGCTCGGGGAGCGCACTCTCGACGTCACTTGGGAATTGTTGGGAGGCGATGAGGTAAACGGCTGCCTCGTCACCGTCATCGAGCACCGGCTGCCCACGGGACGGCACGTGCGCTGGAAGCTGAGTTACGACTCGCACGAACTGTGCGCCGGAACAATCGGCACCGCGGAGCAGCCCGAGGC
>JAAYXS010000287.1 GCA_012515775.1 Phycisphaerae bacterium | reverse complement strand
GCGGCTGTCGAAGTTAATCCGCGCATCCGTATCGCACTGCGAGCGGCGGGCGACGCGCAGGGGGCCGGGGTCGAACCCGACGCCCCGCGCATCCTCCTCATGGATGATGCGCTGCCGGAGAACACGTTTGAGAGTTTGCGGAGCGTCTTGCTCGAAAAACGTCGTGCCGGCGCGGACCCAGACAACATGGTGGTTATAGGAGCGGATACCACCGTCCGCTGGCGATACGTCGTCTCAGCCATGGACGCTGCCGTGCAGGCGGGCTTCAAGAACGTGCAGTTCGCGGTCAGCTTCCGCGCGGAGGATGCGGCGGAGCGATGAGCGGCTTCGAGTTTCGAGGTTTGAGCTACAGGTTACTGCGCATCCTGCTGCTTGTTGGACTCTGCGTGAGCAGCAGTGCTCGGGCGGAGCCAACGGAATTGCCGGCCGACCTCCTTCAGGCGGTGCAAGACGGGCGGCCGGAGGTTCTAGCGGCGCGGTTCGGGGAGACGAGCCGGCCCGAAGAATGCCGTCTGCTGGCGCAGGCCTACGCCAACCAGGCGCGGCGCGTGGTTGACGCGACCGGGCGTTCCCAAGCTTGCCAAAGATCGGCCGAGTGGTACGAGCGCTGGATTGCGGCTGTTGACGAGGCCGCCAAGGGTGATACATCGCCGCAGACCTTGCTCGACCAGGCTGCCGCGCGCCTGGAATACGCGGGCATGGTGATGAACCTGCAAGCGGCCGGCGAGTTGGACCGGTTTGAGATTACGGCGGGGCAACAGGGCGATCGGGCGAAGCTGCTGGCGTGGCTGGGAACCGCGCGCATTCAATGCCGGCGCGCCGGGCTGCTGATCGAGCCGCTGTACGGCGCGCTGCGACAGCGTGAAGACGAATTTCTGGCGGTCGGCATCTACGACAGCATCGTGCAAACGAAGTTCGATGCGGAATTCAATGACGCCTGGGCGGGCTACTACTGCGCGGTGTTGGACGAACGCAACCAGCAGGCGCGGCTCGAAGCGATGAGTGACGCCGAAAACGCCTTTCGAATGCTGGTTGAGGGCGGCCGGGCCCAGCAGGCGCGGGGCCGCTGCTTGTTGGGCCTGGCGATGGCGCAGCGCGAATTGCAGCGTCTTGGCGAGGCCGAGCGGAATTTCGCCGCGGCGCTCAAGGCCGAATCTGCCCCCTTGGAGGCGGCGCGCATCAGGTATGAGTGGGCGCGGTGTCATCTGGCCGGCGGCAAGTTCGCCGAGGCGCGCGCGGTGCTGCGGCCGCTATTGGAATTGGCGACGGCCGAGCCCTCGCCGGAGCAGCAGGTGGTGCAGTTTTACATCAACCTGGCTCGTCTATGGGACGCAAACAGCTATCTGCTGGAGGCACGGGCTCTGGAAGCGGAGGCGGGCGGCGCCGGGAGCGATCCCGCTCTGCGCCAGCAGGCTCAGCAGGCGCGCGAGATCGCGTTGCGGAAATTTGAGGTGATGGCGGCCCGTGGCGGTCCTTGGCCCGCGCTGGTTCAGCTCTACATAGGGGCAAGCATCGACTTAAACGCCGATCCGCAACGGCTCTCACCGGGCGAGTTGCTCTATGCAGCGCGCCACTTTGCAGATGCCGGGCAGTTGGAGGAAGCGCGGCAACGGCTGGAGGCGGCGCTGTGGCGGCCCGAGTTCGCGTTGCAAAAATCCGGAACCGGCGAGCCACGGGGCGCCGCGCCTAGCGTCAGCTCAGAGACACGCGAACTTGTAGGCCAGCTTTTGTTCGAATTAGCCAAGTGCTATTACTGCTTGGACCGGCCGGTTGACGCGGCCGAGACGTTTGACGTGCTGGCGCGCGAGTATCGCAGCCACCGATTGGCTCCGCAGGCCGCCACTTTCGCCTATCAGCTCTGGGCCGAGGTCGCCCAGAGCAGCCGAAGCCGGTCCGCTTATGAACGGCTGGCTGAGACGCTGGTGAACCTGATTCAAAGTTTTGCCGATCACCCGCAGCGGCAACGGGCTGCGTGGCTGTTGCCGGTGGCTTGGCAAGCGGCGGGGCGTTATGCGGCGGCGGCGGATGAGTTTGCCAAGGTGGGCCGCGATTCGCAGTACTGGGAAGAGGCACAGGGCCGGCTGCGCGTTTGCCGACGATTGGCCCTGGAGCAGCGGCGGGGAGAGCTTTCCGGAGCGGAGTTCCAGAGGCAGGCCCGCGCACTGGCGGACGAGTTGATCGCTTACGCCGACCAGGCGC
>JAAYXS010000038.1 GCA_012515775.1 Phycisphaerae bacterium | reverse complement strand
CGCGCTGGGCGCGCTGCTTCTCCTCCTCGATCTGCTTGCGAACGACGAGCGATTCGAAAACGCCGAAGACGTTGGTGGCCATCCAGTAGAGGTTCAGACCCGAGGGCATGTAGTAGAGCATCAGCGGGAAGACGAACGTCATCGCGTACATCATTATCCGCTGCTGGCGCAACTGGTCTTCGGGCGTCATCTGCCCCGGCCGGCGCTCGGCGGGCGGACGCTGCTTGGCCGCTTCGACCTTGGCCTGCATGCCGGGCTTGGGCATGTACTTCTGCTGAAGCCACATGGCCACGCCCATGAGAATGGGCAAGAGGTTCAGGGCGGGAATGTCCTGGAACATACGCCCCAACCACGGAAGCTGGGCGAGGATGGGGATCGAGATTGGGGGCGAGAACTTAATCAGGGCGTCCGGGGCGGCCAGGTCCTTGATCCAGTAACCGTCGAACGGCGCGTGCCGCAGGGCGATGTCGGTGTTCAGGCCGGTCCAAAGCGCGACCAGAATGGGCAGTTGAATGAGCATGGGCAGCATGTTCACCAACATGCCCGCCGGGTTAACGCCCTCCTCATTGTAGACCTTCATTATCTCCTGCTGCTGCCGGGCGCGGTCGTTGGGGTATTTGGCCTTGATCGCTTCGAGCTTGGGTTGCAGGCGGGCTTGCTTCTCCTGGAAGCGATACATCGACTTCTGCTGGTATACCGTAAGCGGATGCAGCAGCGTGCGGATGATGAGCACCAGAATGATGATGGCGATGCCATAATTCGGCACAAGGTAGTAAATCGCGTGCAGCAGACCGACCATGATCTGTGGCAGCGGCTGGAAGGTGCAGGCACACCCGCGGCCGGCGGCCGCTTCGGCGAGCGAGTAGTACACCTGCGTCTTGTCGGCGAATGCGGGATTCACCTCCGCCAGGCGGTCGGGCGCCTTCGGCCCGGCGTAAATCTCGAACTTGTAGACCGCCTGCTGCTGCGGCACCAGCGTCAGCGGCGCCGTGATCATGCGGGCCAGCATGTCACCCGGGTTTTCTTCCATTTGCGGTGCGACGGCGGTGGCTTCGACCTGTACCACCCGTTCCGGGCTTTCGGGTTGTCGCAGGGGACGCACGAAGACGCCGAAGAAGCGGTCCATCAGAGCGGTCCAGGCGAATTCGCTCTCGGCGGTGGCCGTGAACAAAGTGACCGGCTTGGGCTGGCCGGCGGCGGTCCGCAGGTTATTGCGGGTCTCCACTTTCGCCGCCTGCACGACCCCGTCTGCCATTTTCGCCGCCATGACGGCGCGCATGTCGGTCGACGGCCCCTCGCGTGGGATCCCGACGGCGGCGTCCTGCGTGAGCTTGATGGTCAGCGGGCGCGTGCTGAGGTTTTCGGCGGTCAGGCTCAGGTCCACCAATGGCTTTTCCGGGACCAGCGTGTAGGTCTTCGTCAGGCGGACCAGCCGCTCGTCGCCTTCAACTTGCTGCAGCGTGGTGGTGAATGCGATCGACTCGTCGGTCTGCGCCGAGACGATCCACGGCAGGTCGGCCAGGCGCCAGGTGTGGTCGCCCATCTCACGAATCTGGATTTCCGCCGTGGCAAACGAATCGTAAGTCTCGGTGTCTTGAACGGGCTTGATGAGCTGGTACGGCTCATTCACGCCCGGGGCCGAGTTGTAGACGTAGTTTCCCTCCTCGTTGCGTGTGGTGAGGCGGATCCACTCGACCGCCGCCCCGCGCGAGGTGAATGACAGTTGCACGTCGTAGCGCGGCGCACCGCCCAGAACAATGTTATTTAGGCTGCTGCCGCGGACGAAGTGGAACTGCTCAGCGGTGGGCGCGGTTGCCGTCGCGGGAGGCGCGGCCTCGGCGAAGCTCGGCTGGGTTCCACTAGGTTCGCCGGCCCCGGGTTGGGTTGCGCCGGGAGGGGCAGGCGCGACCGCGGCCGGCTCGCCAGGGGCGGGCGGCTTTCGCGGCGGGTAGACCCACGAGATCACGTATTGATAGGCGATGAATACGCCTAGCGCGAGGAGGAGCCCTGTAACGAGGGTTCTGAATTGGTTTCTATCCATTCTGACTCATAACCCGGGCCAATTGGCTGTAGTGGTCCGGAGGCTAGCTCGAGTTCAGTCGTTCGGCCAAGTCGATCGGCCAACTCAAATCGTCAGGCCATCTCGAGTTCAAGTCGTTCGGCCAAGAACCTGCTGTCCGCGCCGGTACGTGCGGCCGCTCGGGCAGGCGCGCTTCGCGGCGCTGGTCGGACAAACAGAACCGCGCATTTTATTGGGACTAGGCGTTAATGCAATCGCCGCGTGCGGGCCGGTCATACCCAAGCTGTAACCCGTGGGTGCCATGCCCAAGCTGTAAGCGCGGGCATGCCCTCGTTACATGCCCTCGTTAAGGGTCTAAGTTAAGGGTCTTAAGTTCGCGAGGGGCGTTACGCGCGCCGCGACTTTCCGCCGCGGCAAACGCGGAACGGCTGGTGCCCGCATGCCCGCGCTTAAAGCTTGGGCATGGCACCCGCCTCGCCGTTCTTGCGCACTATCTTCAGCCTGGCTGACGTGCCGGAGATCGTTGCCGGGCGCTCAATAGCAGCCAGCCGGCCACGCCGAGCAGGATTAGCGGCCCGCCGATCAAGGTGGGCGTTCCCACTCGTTCGCCCACCAGCAAGAACGTCCAGATTGGATTCAAAACCGTCTCCAACAGCACGATCAGCGCCGCCCGATGAGCCTCGACGCGCTGCAAACCCCACGAAAACAGCATGTACGGCAGCGTGAACTGCACCAAGCTGAGCGTCAGGGTAAGGGCCCAGCCGCGCGGCGAAAGTAGAACCGTTCCCCAGATCAGCGTCGGCACGATCAGCAACAACCCGGAGCCCAGCGAGTTCATGGCCGTCACGACCAGCGCGTTCACGCTCCGCAGCCCGCGCAGCATGATGATCAACGCCCCGTATCCGAATCCGCTGATTAGCGCAATCACCAGTCCGGTTAGGCCGGTTTCGCGCCCGCCGAGGAAGATCACCGCGATTCCGGCCATCGCCACGAGCAGAACCAGTCCCTCCACGCGTCCCGGTTTTTCCTTCAACAGCAGCGGCGCCAGCAGGAATACCCAGATCGCGGACGTGTTCTGCAGGATGATCGCGTTGGCGGCGGTCGTCATCATCGTCGAAATGACGAACGAAACCGTCATCACCGTGAACATGACCACGGATCCGATCGGCCAAGCGGCCGGTACTTTCCGCAACTGGCCCCGCTGACCCCACGCAAACGGCAGAAATACCAGCCCGCCGATCAACGACCGAAAGCACGCTACCGTCACCCCTGGCACGTGCTGCTCGTTCAGCAGCTTGATCAACGGCCCGTT
>JAAYXS010000286.1 GCA_012515775.1 Phycisphaerae bacterium | reverse complement strand
GTCCCCGGCGCCGGGAGTGCCGCACAGCGTGGCACACGTGGCTCACGGGGCTGTACCCGTACGAACTTGTCCCGCAGGACCTGTGGTATCCAGGCGGGCCGCTGGGCGAAGGGCTGCGGGCAGTGGAGTTGCGCGACCGGCGGGAGTGATACGGCGAGGGTCGCGGGCAGGCGGCAACGGGGCTGGGTACAAGTACAGCCCGAAGAATCGCGGCGCGAAGCAGGGCTTCGAAGCGGGGGCGGCGTGTTGCCTTCAGCGCTGGCGGTGTTCTACAATGTGACATTGACGTTGGATTCGTGCGACTCAAACCGACATTGCAAAGCAGATCGCCGGTATGAAACTAACAACGCCTGCGGTTGCCAGGGTAACCGGGGCCAGCGAGCGGCAGCTTCGACACTGGGCCAAGACCAAGCTGCTTGAGCCCTCGGCCAAGAAACGCGGGCATCGACTATACACGTTCCCCGACGTGGTCGTGGCCAGCACGATCGTCAAGCTGCGGGCCGGCGGCTGCTCACTGCAGCGGATTCGCAAGGTGGTGCCGCGCCTGACGCGCCAGCTCGCAAGCCACTCGGTCAAGGAACTGGCCGGCCTGACGCTGCTGGCCGACGGCAAAGATGTCTACATCCTGGATGACAAGCAGCTTATCGAGGCGGTGACCGGGCAAACCGCGATGTTCTTCGTCCTGAGAATCGGCCCGCTGATCGAGGAAGCCGAGCAGCGAACGCGAGCCTTGCGCTTCGAATGGACGGAGCCGGTCAGCGTGCGCGGCGGCCGCTACACGCTCGTTATCACGCACGACCCGGATGATCAGGTCTATGCCGTGCAATGCCGGGAATTGCCCGGGGCGATTGAACAGGGCGACCCGCCGGAAATGGCCGTGAGGAACGGAATCGCGGCGATCGAGTCGGTGCTGGATTTTCTCAGCAAGCGTCAGCGGCCGGTGAAGGCGGCTGCCAGTGGCCACGCTTAAAAGCTGCAAGCGCCGGAAGGTCGATATGCGATGCAGCGCAACGAGCGGGCTTCGACCGTATCCATTTTTGGGACCGGCTTATGAAGTGGCATGCGCCTTGTCTGGCCCGTTTTCCTGAACCGTTTGTCAAATATACAATGGTAGAGACCAAGTTCAGAAGGAGGACGTTCATGTTTACTTCGCGAAGTCTCAGAATGGCACTTACATCAGCATTGCTCACGCTAACTGGCTGCCCGGATTCGCCGGGGCCGCAACCGGTGGGTACGAATCCGCCGGTTGCCTATGCGGGCCCTGACCAGGTTGTGCGCGTCGGAGACCGCGTTCAGCTTCACGGGACCGCCTCCGATCCGGACGGCGATCTCACGCGAATCGAGTGGTCCTGGAGCGGGTCCCCAGACCCGGCGATCATCCTGCACGATGCCGCCAGCTTGGACCCGTGGTTCCTGCCGCAATTGCCCGGACAATACCAACTTCTTCTGAGTGCCTTCGACTCACGCGGGGCCGGATACCACGACAATGATCTCGTCACGATTACCGTCTTGCCAATCACGGATTGCTCCGCTGTCACCCTGGCATCTGGCCAGACGATACGCGCTTCGATTGCCGCCGGCGAGACCGATTCGTTTACCTTCTGTGCCGAAGCTGGTAGCACCGTAACTATCGAGGTCAAGTCCGTTGAAGGCTCCGACATGTTTGTCCCCCGACTTGTACTGCTAAGCCCGGCGGGCGAGACTCTAGCTAATGTCAAAGCCGTCCCGGCTGGCGAGTTAGGCCGCGCCACCTGGGTAGCGACCGTTCCGGATTTGCCGGTAAGTGCCTCGGGAGTCTTCACAATCTTGTGCAGCGCCGGAATTTTTCAAACCGGTTTCTACGACATAACGTTAACAGTTACGCAATAGTGGCGGGAATGGGTGCCAGGCCGGCGTCCCCGTTGCGCGCTTCGTCCGAATCCGGGGACATCGCGCTTCTTTCGTCACCCCGCGCGAATCCGCATCGCTTCAGGCGTCCCGACGAACTTCGGCAAGGGCGGACTGTGCCTCAGCGTTTCACGCTGGGCAGTGCTCGCGCCGTGCTTGCGTTGCTCGGAGAAATCGGGTGGTAACCGCTTCACGGGCGCCTCGTACTGCGACGCGGTAAGAGGCGCCTGCAAACGCCGAGGCACCTTTCGCTTGTTTGGCTGTGAGCGCTTTCCGTGGAATAACGTGCAATCTGGTGAATCGAGCCGTCGGCTGGGGGCTGAGCAGATTGGTTACACTTGCTCCTGGAAGAGCGGCTGCGATTGCGAGGTATGTATGGAGCTCGAAACCGGGGGCAAGCGGATCGCGAACGTGTCCGCCGATGACGTGGTCAGAGAGCTGCGCGCTGAGGACGAGTTCGTGATCTTGAGTGCCAGCAAGGAGGAATTTGTACAAACCGGTGGTGGCGTGCTCGAGTATCACGAGAATGGCCGGCACTTTCGGGCCGCCCGAACGCCAATCGACGCCTCATTGATCGAGCGCGTCTTTCTCTCGT
>JAAYXS010000037.1 GCA_012515775.1 Phycisphaerae bacterium | reverse complement strand
CTTGACGCTGGTCCGCGGCAAGCGATCGTAGACCAACAAGCGCACGATCCTCGGTACGGCAATCTGAAAGTGAACCGTGCGGACCCAATCATGTTGTTCCGGCTCAAAGCGGCGCTTGGCCTGGCTGACCTCCACCCAATCGTCGAAGTCGTACGAGAGAAACTGGCCATCCTCGACCGCGACCACCTCGGCCGAATCCTGATACAGCAGCGTCAGCGCCCGACGCGCACTGATCACACGCACCGCCATGTACAGGCGGTTCAGCATCAGTACACTGCTGGATAGTGCCGAGGCCTCGGCAGTCATGCGGACGGCCTTTCGTCAGACTCCGTAGGTAGCGGCTCACCAAGCTGTCTCCACGAATTGTAGTGGAATTGGGTAACGGACACAATGGGTAAATTAACCTCCGCATCCGCTTTTACTGCCTGAGAGGCGGTATAATGGCCACGATGCGTGGTGCTTTGGTGTCTGTCGACCAGCGATTTAGTTCGCTGCGTCAGCCCGGACCGCCTGCTCGGAGACGCATCTGCCGTGATGCCCATGGATTTATCTCCCGCTACGGCCCAGTCCCCGCTGGGGCTTATCGCCGGTGAGGGCGAATTCCCCAAATTGGTAGCGCGCGGCGCGCGCGCCGCCGGTCGGCCGCTCGCCATCGTCGCCCTACGCGGGGCCGCCGACGCCGAGTTGCGTGATCTCGCCGAGCGCTTTTGCTGGCGCGGCATCGTGCAAGTCGGGCGCTGGATTCGTGCCTTGCGCCGCGCCGGCTGCCGCGAAGTTATCATGGCGGGGCGGGTGCGCAAGACACAGATGTTCGCCGGTCCGCGCTGGCTGCAGTACTTGCAGTACCTGCCCGACCTCACCAGCATACGCTTGTGGTACTTCCGCACGCGGGACAAACGCAACGACACTCTGCTCGCAGCGGTCGCGGAGGAGATGCAACGTAAGGGTCTGACTTTGATCGACTCAACCACCTACTGCCGGCAGGCGCTGGCGCCGCCTGGCGTACTGACGCCCTTTCCCCCACCGGCTGCGGTGCTGGCGGCGGCCGACTTTGCCTGGCCGATCGCCAAGGAGATCGCGCGGCTGGATATCGGCCAGTCGGTCGCGGTCAAGGAACGTGAGATTATTGCCGTTGAGGCGATCGAGGGCACCGACCGCTTGATCGAGCGTGCCGGGCAGCTTTGCCCGCAGGGCGGTTGGACGCTCGTCAAAGTGGCCAAACCAAATCAGGACATGCGCTTTGACGTACCTACCATCGGGCCGCGCACCATCGAGAATTTGAAACGCGCTGGCGCCAGGGGGCTGGTCGTTGAAGCCGGCAAAACGCTGATCGTTGAGCGCGAACGCTTGCTGGCGCTCGCCGGCAAGAGCATCAGCGTGATCGCACGCTAGCCCCCGGCGGTCGTTTGGCCGCGCCAGCTTACAGACAAAGAGGCGACCGCAGTGCTGCTGTGCACTGCGGTCGCCGCTCGGCCGAATACCTGCAAGGCCGGCTTGCTCGCACGAACAAGCCGGCCCGCAGAGGCCGCTAATTACAGTTTACTGGGCGCGCCGAGGTGCGCCGGCTGGCTCGCCGGCTGCCCATCGGGCGGTGCGCTGTTCGCCGGCGAAGGCGCCGGTGCAAGCACCGCCGGTTGGGCAATCGCCTTACCGGCGGCCGCCCCGCTCGCCGAAATGGGGATGCGCAGGCTGCTCACCGCCGGATCATCCGTGGTCACGGAAACCGAAAGGGCCATTTTCTGCTTGCGCTGATAATGGGCGGGCACCCGGAGCGACACGAACTGCTTGCCGTCTTCCTCGATCAACGCTGCTTTTAGCTGTCGGTCGGTGGCGGTCGCACCGATTGCCTTGCCGGGCGGGCCGTCCCACACCAGGGCCACGCGCAGCTCGACATCCTCCTGCGGGTCCGCCGGCAGCACGAAGCTCTTGGGCTGGGACTTGAGGCGCGGATCGACCTGTCCGAAGAGACGGACCGTCTCTGTGGGGGCCTCCTGCAGGCCGGTGTCGACGGTCAGCGAGCCACGCAGCTTGTCGTTCGGCCAAGGCGGATTGACGGTGATGTCGAGTTCGTACTTTTCGCCGGGTTCGATCTCGCGCAGCTCCGCCGATAGCGAAGAGTCCATCTTTCCAAGCTTCGGGTTCAGCGGTCCGCCGTCGCCGCGCGTCAAGGTGACCGTCTTGGTTATTGGTCCCGAGTCGCGCCCGATTTTGCCAAAATTGAGCGTGGCAGGATCGGTGCGGAAAGGCACGAGCGTTTTGCCTTTGCAGGTCAATTGCACGTTCGCATTATTCGGATCGTTCGTCTGCACCCGGATTTTGCGGTTGATCTCGCCCGATTGCGCGGTCATGGTGACTTGAATTTCTTCATTCGCTCCCGGCTCGATCGTCCGGCCCAACTGGCCGGCAATCTTCAGCCCTCAGCCCCCCCTCAATTGTATGTTTAGCGGTCCCTCGCCTGCGTTCCTCACGTGAAACACGAACTCTGCCTTGCTGCCCTTCCATACCGGCGGGACCTCGACGGTGTCCTGCGCGACGGTCCACCGCGGCTGCGGTTGATCCGGGGGCGGCGGCGTCAGGTCAACCTGAACCTTCCCGCCCCCCGAGCAGCCTTTGGCGGGCTGACCTCCCGGCGTATTGTTCTGAGTCGGCAGGCTGGACGGCACAGCTTCTCTCGACAACTGAACGCGCTGCGGAGTCAGCGCCGCGGGCCGCGACGCCGGCGCAGGCGACCGCCTTACTGCTCGGCGTGCGCTGTTGGACTCCGCCCCCCTCTGCTCTCGCATTTTCTGTTCGATCAGGCGCTTGAGCCCTTCCGAGTCCTGCGCT
>JAAYXS010000285.1 GCA_012515775.1 Phycisphaerae bacterium | reverse complement strand
AGACGCAGCGCGAACTGATTGAAACCGCCGCCCGCCATGTCCGCCCCGGCGGCCGTTTGGTCTACAGCACCTGCAGCATCGAGCCGGCGGAGAATCAGCAGGTGGTAGCTTGGTTCCTGGCACGCCATCCGCACTGGCTGCTGGACCGCGACCAAACGACGTTGCCCGCCTGGGGGCCGCGGCTGGCCGATTGGCGCGACGGCGGCTACGCCGCGCGGCTCATCCGCCGGGCGGATTGATCCGCAGCTCCCGGTATGCCGGTTGTTCCGGACCCCCCGGATCAAGGCCTGGCGGGAAGGAGCATGGCGGCCAAGTCTTCGGAAGCGCTGGCGAGTTTCACCGGCCGTGCGGGAACGCCGACAACCGTCGCCATGCTGGGGACATCGGCGGTGACCACGGCACCGGCACCGGTGATTGATTCGCAGCCAATGGTAACCTTTGGAACGACCGTCGCGCCGATGCCGACGAAGGCGCCAGACTCCACCTTAACCCGTCCGCCAATGCGTACACCGGGGCAAATGTGGACTCCCTCGCCGATCATCGTCTGATAATCTACGACACAGCCGGTATTCAAAATGACCGAGTCGCCGATTTGGCAACGGTCGCATACGACGACTCCGGCGCAAATCACGTCGTTTCGCCCAAGCGTGACGGTTGAGGCCAGCGTGGCCGCCGGATGAACCGCATTGACGAGCGGAATACCGGCCGCATCCACCTGGCGTGCCAAGCCGCGGCGTGTGCCGTTGTCGCCGATGGCGATGATGACGCCCTGGATGTCGAGCTCGTGCGCGAATCGTTCGAGGTCTTCAATGGTCCCGTATACCGGCAGGCCGTCGACTCGGCGGCCGATCATGTCGCGGTTGTTGTCGAGGTAGCCGACGACCTGATAGCGCGCCGCCTGCAGCAGGATGTCGAGAACGACGCGCCCGTGTCCGCCGGCGCCGAGGATGAGGATGCGATCGCGGCGGCTCGGGCTGTTTCGGGCGGTATTCGGCATGCCGTGGTCCCGTTCCAAGCAATGGCGCTCAACGCCAGACGAACTTTCGCCAGCGGACTTACGGCGCGTGGCATGCGCCAGACGCGGCGAACGCAACCGTCCTATCGGATGGCAGGGTGGGAACGATCCCGTCGGCGCCTCGGATGGCGCATTTGGGACCGGTTTTGCGACGTCCGGGGCGCTGCCGAAAGAACCGAGCATACGTGAGCCGATAAACAGTGGCGGGAAGCCGAGCCGAGATGTGGAATATTGAACTGTCTGGCCGCGCTTGGCGTAAGTTGTTTACCGTGCGCTGAATAGGCTTCGGATTGTGGACGTGCTCGTTTGACAACTTTCGGGTAGCGCCAGTAAATTGCCCAGTTCCTCGAGCGAGTCCGAGGGCGTGATCATTCAGCCTTACGCCGAAGATTGAAACTCGAGCTTGGACCGGATAACTGCCGGCACCAGCGCGAGCGGAGGAATGCGGAATGGATTACAAGCCGGCGCTCGGAGCAGCCCTCCGCCTGGCCGCATGCTTCGGGTTGCTGCCGGCGCTCACTGGCTGCGCGCTGCTAAACGGCTTTTTGGACCCGACCGCCGTTGGGCACTTTCCAATTGAATCGGAGGAACGCTGCATCCGGCGAGTCCTCACGCCGCGCGAGCCACCCCTGGGATTGGCAAACGCAGTGGAGCCCACGGCGGACGACCTGGTGCCGCACTTTGATGACTACCGCGTGACGCAGGGCGACGTGGTGGCCATCGTAATCCCGGATCTAAACACTCCAGGGCAGGTCGAACAGGTCGTCGTCGAAGTCAGCTTCGCCGGAAACATACGCGTTCCGCTGCTGGGCTCCGTCAAGGTGGTCGGCTTATCCGAGCCCGAAATCGAAGCCGAGTTGAACGCGCGTTATCGCGAGGCCGGGTTGCTCCCCCAACCTGACGTGCGCGTGTATGCCCAGACGCGGCGGGCGCGCACCTTCTACGTTCGCGGAGCGGTCGGCGCGCCCGGCCAATATCAAATCACCGTTCCCGACTTGCGGTTGTTGGACATAGTCGGGGTCATTCAGGATATTGGCGCCACCGTTACGAAGTTTTACGTGATCAGAAAGCAGCCGGACGGGGTAGGCACGGTTTGTCCCGCGCCAGGACTGCCGCCGAGCGAGGGGTACCGGCCCGAAGGCCTGATCCTGGAACCGCCGCCGATTGAAGAGGGTTTCCAGGTCAACTTTGCGTCGGCCGCGGGACGTGGCTGGCAACCGCCGCCTGAGCCGCCGTCGGCCGAGAGTGCGCCTGCCGCTTCGCCCGCAACCGAACCGGTGATTCCGCGCTCCGAACTGGAAGCGTTACTGGCTCCCCCGGAAGCGCCGCCGCCCGTCGTCGCTGAGCCACAGCCGAAGGAAGCACCTTTTGCCCCGCTCGTTTTCGATCCCAAGACGGGGGAGTTGATTGAAGCACCAGCGCGCCCCGCGCCCCCGGGGGAAATCGGACCGCCGGCGCGGACCGTACCACCGGTCGCCGCCCCCAGCCCGCCCTGGCCGGAGGCTCAGCCCGGCGAGTTTGACTGGGAGAACATCCCGGAGCTGGAGTTGGAGCAGCGGGTAATCGAGATCGACGCGCGGGCGTTGTTTGCGGGCGACCCCGCGTACAACATCGTTATTCGCGACGGAGACGTGATCAACGTACCGGTCCCAACGGCGGTGTACTACCTGATGGGTGAAGTGGCACGCCCGGGCGTTTACGCATTTGGCGGCCGCGACATCACTATCAAGCAGGCCCTGGCCAGCGCCGGTGGATTTGCCCCATTCGCGTGGCCGTCGCGCGCCGAGGTTATTCGGCACCAGCCGGGCTCGGACAAGCAGATCACGATTTCGGTCAACTTGGACGCGATATTCGCGAATTTGCAGGACGATTTCTACCTGCGTGACGACGACATAGTGAACGTGGGGACCAGCATTGTAGCGCCATTTCTGTACGTGATCCGCAATTCCTTCCGATTCACGTACGGCTTCGGGTT
>JAAYXS010000036.1 GCA_012515775.1 Phycisphaerae bacterium | reverse complement strand
TAAGCGGCGTGGCGCTCGGGTTCCGAGGTCAGTTGGGCGCGAACTTCTTTCGCCATCTCGTCGTCAGGGTTGGCTTCGAGCCAACGGCGCATGGTTAGCCACTTGGCCGCCTCGTACCTGTCCCAGCCGTCCTGGTCGGCCAGAACCATTTCAACGACGTCGTAGCCCAGGCGGCCGAAAGACGCGAGCAGTTCCGGAAGCATGAGAAAGTCCGAGATGGAGTGGGCAAAACACGCCTTGGCAACCTCTTCCGTCGGCGGCAACTGGCGCCAGTACGGCTCGCCGATGAGGATGATCCCGCCGCTGCGCAGGCTGCGCGCCAGAAGCTCGATCGTGCCGGCGAAGCCTCCGCCGATCCAGGTGGCGCCGACACAGGCTGCCACATCGACCTTCTCGTCAGAAACGTAGCCGGCCGCGTCGCGATGGATGAACTTGACGCGATCGGCGACGCCGAGTTCCGCCGCACGGCGTTTGGCCTGCTCGGTGAATAACTGGCTCAGATCGACGCCAGTGCCGATGATGCCGTGATCGCGAGCCCAGGTGCACAGCATCTCGCCCGAACCGCTGCCGAGGTCGAGCACGCGGGCGCCCGGCTCCAGGCGCAGCGCCGCGCCGAGCGTGGCGAGCTTGTCGGGTGTGATCGGGTTGTGGATGCGGTGCGCACTCTCAGTGATGTTGAATATGCGAGGGATGTCCACTGGCGAAACTTTCCTTACGGGTGTGAATGGATTGGGTTACGGCTTAGCAAGTCAGCATTTTTTTTCCAATTTGGCGCTCATTATCGCCGGGTTGGCGCGTTTGACAACCTTGTTTGGCGATTCGGGAAGAAGATTTCGAATTCCCCGTCCGCGCCTGTGAAATGACTGAGCCGCCGGGGCGCGGTCAGAGCATTGGACCCGCAAGAGACGTTCGAGTTCGCATTGGCCGCGTACGCCGCGTAGCCGCCGCAACGCAGCCGCGCTCCTGTTCACCTGTTCGCCTGCTCGCCTGTCGCAGGACGGCGGGGCGCGGCGATTTGTCAAGCCACTTGCCGGATCATCGTCGCGCCGGGTTTCTGGGGGAGACAAGCGTCAAAAACGACAAAGACTGACCCGCGGCGCGGCGCCTCGCAGCGCCGCGCCTTGAATCAGTCTGCCGTCCGTGCGACCCGCAGCGCGCCGCCGGCTGCGCGCCCGCTGGAGGTTGCTCGATTAAGGCTGCCGGCCGCCGCCGCCAGGCTGCTGACCGCCGCCGGGCTGCTGACCGCGCCCACCGGTGTCGCCGATATCGCCGGTGTCGCGCTGCTTAGTCGGTTCGGTGTAACCGGCCTGCCGCGTCCGGCCTTCCCAGTACGGCTGCACCTTGTAGAAGGCGAAAACGTTCTTCAGGAAGGCCGCGTCCGTAATGTTTGCCCAGTTGTCCTCTTTGAAGGCCGGCGCGGTCTTGAGTTGTTCCTTGCTCATGTTCAGTACAAGGTGGGTCCGGTCGTCGCTGCCCTCAATGTGCAGCGCGCCCCAGGGGATGGCCACGTATTCGT
>JAAYXS010000284.1 GCA_012515775.1 Phycisphaerae bacterium | reverse complement strand
GCTCGGATCCGGCACGCTCGCACTTGGTGGTACACGTGCGACCCTTGCCGTATACTCGCCGCACTTTGCGTGCAGCCGTTGCGGCGGGTTCGCCCGGCCGGTCGGCCTCCGCCGTAAACGGCAGAATCAGAGCGAGCAGCAACAGGAATCAGCTTAGATGATCAACCGCCTGCAACAACTTGCCGCGTTGGGCCAATCCGTGTGGCTGGATAACCTTAGCCGTGACCTGCTGGATTCCGGCCGGCTGGCGGAGTTGGTGGATGAGGGCCTGGCGGGGGTTACGTCCAATCCGACCATTTTCCACAAGGCCATCGCCGGCAGTAAAACGTATCAGCCGGAAATCCGGAAGTTGGCCCGCGCCGGCAAGACCGCCCTGGAAATCTACGAAGAGCTCGTCATCCGCGACGTGCGCGACGCCGCGAACGTGCTGCGCCCGGTGTACAACGAGACGCATGGGCGCGACGGCTTCGTCAGCCTGGAAGTCAACCCGAGGCTGGCTTACGACACGGAGGGCACAATTGCCGAGGCCCGCCGGCTGTTTCGAGCGGTCGACCGGCCGAACCTGATGATCAAAGTGCCGGCGACGGAAGAAGGCATGCCGGCCATCGAGGCGTTGATCGCCGAAGGCGTCAACGTTAACGCGACGCTGATTTTCGCCATCCCGATGTACGAGCGCGTCATGCAGGCGTACATCCAGGGTCTGCGGCGGCTGATACCGACCGGCAAGCCGCTCGGCCTCGTGTCGTCGGTGGCCTCGTTCTTCGTCAGCCGAGTGGACACGCTGACGGACGAGGTGTTGCAGCACCGGGTCACGCACGGGCGCGAGGAGCACCTGACGCCGCTCTTCGGACAGGCGGCGGTTGCCAACGCCAAGCTCGCTTATGCGCGGTTCAAGCAGGTCTTCATCGGCGAGCCGTTCGCGGACCTGCGCGCCCGCGGCGCCCGCCCGCAGCGCGCGTTGTGGGCGAGTACGAGCACGAAGAACCCGTCCTACCCGGACCTGAAGTATTTCAACCCGCTCATCGGCACGTACACGGTCAACACGCTGCCCATGCAGACCTTGGAAGCGGTGCTCGACCACGGGCTGGCGGCGCAGACGATCGAGGATGGGTTGGCACACTCTGAGGCGGTCATGCGCGAACTGGCCGGCGTGCAGGTTGAAATGGAGTGGATAACCGGCTGTCTGCTGAAACAGGGCGTCGAGGCGTTCACAGAGTCCTTCGACCAACTCATCGCCGAGATTGAAGCGCAGCGCGCCGCAGCCCTCTCCCGCCAGCCGGCATAGCAGTCTTCGGGCAGCGCATAAAAAGCCCGGCCGTTTTTGGCCGGGCTTGTTGTTTTTCGACCGGCGAAAGCCGGCCGCATGCCATGTTGTAGAACTGCGAGGTCTACTCGATCGCGACCGTCGCGCCGGCTTCCTCAAGCTGCTTGGCCCACTTGGCGGCCTCGTCCTTGGAAACGCCTTCGAGCAAGGGCTTCGGGGCGGTGTCCACGAGTTCCTTGGCTTCCTTCAAGCCCAGGTCGCTGCGGGCCGCGCGGACCACCTTGATCACTTGCAGCTTCTTGTCGCCGGCTGACTTGATGACCAGGTTGAACTCGGTCTTCTCTTCGGCCGCGGGCGCGCCAGGTGCGGCGCCGCCGACCGCCGGACCGGCCATCACTACCGCGCCGCCGGCCGCCGGCTCGATGCCGTAAGCTTCCTTGAGATAATCAGTCAGGTCGCGGGCCTGGACCAGCGTCAGGCCGGCGATACGATCGCCGAGTTCCTTGATCGCGGCGTCAAAAGTACGGGCAGGTGCTTCTGCCATGTCACTTACTCCAAACTTCAATTTCCAGTCGCCCCGATAGCTGAAGCCCCGCTGGCTTCATTTAATCCCGTGAGGGAGCAGTCGGGCACGAAAGAATTCGCAAAACTAAACTACTCGGCCGGCGCCGGGGCCGGTTCGGCCGCGGCCGGGGCGGCCTCAGCCGCCGCCGGGGCCTTCTCAAGCTTCTCAATCAGACTCTTCAGGCAACCGGCGATATTGCGGCCGCCGGCCAGCATGGCCGAGGCCAAGTTGGCGCCGGGCGAACGGATGTAACCCGCCAAGCGGGCTTGCATGTCGCGCTTGGTCGGCATTTTGGACAGGCCGGCGACGGCCGCCTCATCCAGAAACTCGCCTTCGAGCAGCGCGCCGCGCAGGCGCATGCCTTTCAGCCGCGGCAGCCACTGATCAAGGAACTTGGCCGCCTCGACCGCGGAGTCGCCGCCGGTAATCAGGGCCGCCGGCCCGTCGAGCTTGTCGGCGAGGCGGCTAAGCGGTCCATCGCCCACGGCGCGGCGCAGCAGGGCCGTGCGCACCACTTCCAGGCGCAAATTTTTCTCGCGCAGCTCGCGGCGGAACTGGTTCGTCGTGATGCCGTCGATGCCGATCATCTCCACCCAGATCGCGTTGTCCGTCTCGCCGTAGCGCGACCGCAGCTCTTTTGTAATCAGGTCTTTGACAAATTTGCTCATGTGACTACTCCAGTCCGCTGCCGGTGGACGTATCAACCAGGACCGACGGGGTCATCGTGCCGCTGAGGGCCAGTTTCTTGATGAACTGTCCCTTGGCGGTGGGCGGCTTCAGCCGCCGAATGTGATCCATGAAAGCGACCACGTTCTCTTTGAGGTCGGCTTCGCTGAAGCTCAGCTTGCCGACGACGGCGTGCAGGTTGCCGCCCTTGTCGTTGCGGAATTCGACCTTGCCGGCCGCATACTCGCGAACGGCGGTGGCGATGTCCGGCGTGACGGTGCCGCTCTTGGGCGAGGGCATTTTGCCTTGCGGGCCCAGCACGCGGCCCAGCTTGCCGACCTTGCCCATCATGGAGGGGTGGGCGATGGCCACGTCGAAATCCATCCAGCCCTTTTGGACCTTGTCGATCAGCTCGTCGCCGCCGGCCTCGATGGCGCCGGCCTTCTTGGCGGCCTCGGCATCCGCGTCGCCGCAGAAGGCGATAACCTTCTTGGTCGCGCCGATGCCTTTCGGCAGGCTGACCGATCCGCGGATGGCCTGCTCAGCCTGGCGCGAATCGATGCCCAGATGGGCCACCAGGTCGACCGTCTGGTCGAACTTGGTCTTGCTGAAAGTTTTGAGGGTTTTGATTGCATCTTCGAGAGGAACCGGCTTGTCGGGCCGCTTCTTCTCGTCCTGTCTGTAACGCTTGCCGCGAAGTTGAGGCATCGCTAAAGCTCCCACGAAAGTTCCGGGCCCGTGGTCAGGCCCAAACGTGAAAAGGTGAGAAGGTGAGCAGGTGATCAGGTGATCACCCTATCACCCGGCCTTTACGTCAATCTATTACCTCTATGCCCATCGATCGCGCGGTGCCCGCGATGATCCGCTCGGCCGCGTCCAGATCGAAGGCGTTCAGGTCCTTCAGCTTGGTTTCGGCGATCTTGCGGACTTCGTCGCGGGTGACGCGGCCGACCTTGGTCTTGTTCGGTTCGCCGGAGCCTTTTTCGACGATGGCGGCGCCTTCGGCGGTCGGCTTGGCGGCCTTGATCAGCAGGGCCGCGGCCGGGGGGCTCTTGACGACGAACTCGAAGGTTTTGTCCTTGAAGACGGTGATCTCGACCGGGCAGGTCATGCCGTCCATGTGCTTGGTGCGTTCGTTGAACTGCGAGACGAACTGCCCGATGTTGACCCCGTGCTGGCCCAAAGCCGGGCCGACCGGCGGCGCGGGGGTGGCTTTCCCGCCCGGCGCTTGCAACTTGATTTTCGCGACTACGGCCTTGGCCATAACAGTTCCCTGATGTTTGGACCGCTACCGCCGCCCCTGAGGCGGCGAAAGATC
>JAAYXS010000283.1 GCA_012515775.1 Phycisphaerae bacterium | reverse complement strand
GACGAATTGGCTGCAGCCGGGCTGTTGCATGCGCCGTCTGAATCGCGCGTCTGAAGCGGGCGCGACGAGGAGGTTCTTCTACCGGCCGCATTTTTCCGTCGTCCCGGGTCCTCGTTCTTCTCGTCGGTAATCGAGATGAACACGATCGGCCAACCGCCGGCCCTGTCGCCGCCGCGCATGAACTCCCGCAAGAAAACGTACCCACGGCCCCGCCAGCTGAACACCTGCCACAAAAGCAACCCCCGGCCGGCGCGCCGAAACACAAAACCTGTTAACCAGACAACCGCTGTTCACGAAGGCCGCGCTGCCGGGATCGTCGACGTTTTCGCCTCGGGCTGTTGAGCGGGAGAACGCCGCACAACCAGCTTTCGGCGTACCGGCCCACGCGTCCTGATGCCGCTCTCGAGCGGGTGGGCAGCGGCTGAATCTGTTGCGCCTGCCGCTCCGCACACTCGGCCATTCCTCCAACGACACACACTCGTCGGTGCGGCTACTAGAAACGCCCGTTGCTTGCAGGCTAATGGTGCGCGTTGCCTGCAAACCCCCTCGAATTCCCGCGCGCACCGGTTTACACTGACGCGGCCGATGCTGCTCGTCAGGGCACGTCGTTATGTTCGTACCGGATCTTCGTACCGGGTGCCGCGTGTTAGCTGACGCTATCAACCTTCCGCTCGTTGCGCTCTACGGGCTGGCGGTCTTTGGGCCGCTTACGCTGCTGGTGACCATGATTGAGTGCTTGGTATTCAAGCTTCTGCTGCGCCTGCGGTGTCGCGCGGTTTTCAAGCGCGTGCTGGTGGCGAACGTCGTCTCGACCTTGGCGGGCGGGGTCGTGCTCAGCTTTCAGGACCGCCTGATCCATTCATCCGGAATAATCGCCTCGATTCCTGCGTTTGTTCACGGTTACTGGTCGGTCGGCCTAGTGTTGGTGTCGATCTATTACGCCAAGTCGGCCATCGTTGAGAGTCTGATCGTCCCGACCCGGCGTTTCGCCGCCAGGGTCGAACGTTCGCGGCTCAGCCTAGTGAAGGGCGTCGTCATCGGCAATGTCGCAAGCTACCTCGTCGTTGGCCCGCTCTTTGTCCTGGCCACGCGCCCCACGTTCGGACATTTGGAAGTGACAAGTGATACCGGCTGGACGGCCAACCCTGACCAGGTGGTGTATTTCATCGGAGCCGAGGACCACTTCATCAAGCGGGTGAACGTGTCGGGAAGCGGGCTTACGACGCTCGTGCCGTATCCCGCGGCCGCATTTCTGGTTTCTGCTGACGAAACGGCCTTCGCCTACCGCGGCACCGACGGCAACCTATACGCCTACCGCGTCGGTGACGCTGCCCCGGTGCTGATCTGGGCGACGCAACAACGTTTCTTGATGCACGCGGTGAGTCTTTCGCCGGACAAGCTGAGCGTTGTCTATGCCGAAGGCCATGACCCCGGCAACGAGGGCTACCGGACGGAATACCGGCTGAGCATCTTCGAGATGGCCTCACGCCAGGCGTCGCCCGTTCCCGGCTTTGTGTTGACTGGTTTTGGCTCGCCAATCATCTCCTGGTCGCACGACGGTTCACTGATGTACGCGCAGCAGGACTCACGCAGTGTGTACGTCATCAGCAATATGGCGACCCACGGAGTGCAGCCGATATCGCCAACAGCAGTGCGAGCTGACGAACTGGTCGGAAACTACGTTAGGTCGAGCCCCGGCACGTACTGGGGCTATGACGACTGGGGTTGCCTGCTCGACGATGACTCCAAAGCCGGCACGACCGTTCGCTGCTGGCTTGGACTTGGAGCGCATCTGACGGTCGAGCGGGACGAGCAGCCCTTGTTGCGCGTCTCCAACGACTATGGCCTATTGAAACTCGGGTTGCCCGGACCAAGCTCGCCGACGTTCCTGGCCAAGGGCTCCGAGATTCTTGTGGAATGGTGGGGGCAGATTTACCTGCTCGACTTTGAACGCCGTCGCATGGGGCTTCTGGTCAGCGGCAGGCATTACATCTTGCCCACGCCGCGTTTCCAAGTCCGCTTCGAATGACTGGCCGAGGAGTCCCCGATCCTTCGAGTTCGAAGCTGTTCCATACCGCTGTTTGAACGGGGCGCGGCGAGTAGGTTCCTCTACCTGATGCATTCTTCCGCCGGGGCGGTACCTTCACCGGGTCAAATCTAATCCGGCCGCGGCAGCGGTGGGCTGTGTGGCCGGCTGAGGGTCGGGCAGGCCGGGCAGGCCGGTTGAGGGGCAGCGCGCCGAGTCGCTCTTTATGACCCAGCTTATGATCAGCGCGCATCCGCGTTCGTAGGGGAGCCGCCTTTCTTGAGCGTGCAGGGGGTACCGCGAACGGGCGTTGACAAATTCAAGTGGCCACTTTAATTTGGCACTTGACCTATTGGAACTTACAGGAGGCCGTTTGGTAACCATTCGTGCTGACGGGCTTGAGACGAGAAGAAAACTCTTGGACGCCGCCGGAGTGCTCTTCGCACAACGAGGCTACCACGGCACGAAGACCGGTGACATCTGTCGCGCGGCCCAGGTCAACATCGCAGCCGTGCACTACCACTTCCGGAGCAAGGACGAGATTTACGTCGCGGCCTGGCGGCATGAGTTTGAGCGCAGCATTGCGGCCTACCCGCCGGATGGCGGAGTGCCGGCACATGCCCCGCCGGAGGATCGTCTCCGCGGACACATTCAGGCGTTGGTAAGGCGATCCATGGATCCGGCCAGCCGCGACCTGGATATCGCCCATCGCGAGATGTCCAACCCGACCGGCCTGCTGGCGGCAATTATGCATCTGGCCCTGGAGCCGCTGCGGCAAATGCATCTGGCAATCATCCGGGACATCCTCGGCCCGGGCGCGACCGTCCAGGACGTCCAGTTGTGCGAGATGAGCATTCACGCCCAGTGCGTGGTGTCGCTCATGCATGAACGCCGTCGCCGACTGAACCCGGAAGATAAGCCGCATCCAGCGCCCCCATGGCAGCATGTCGCTGACGCGGCGCTTACGGAGCACATATTCCGCTTCAGTCTTGCCGGTCTGCGCGAGGTTAGACGGGCGATTGGCGCCCGGAGCAGAGCCGGGAGCGGCCGGCCGTGACAAGAGGACATCACGCCGCACCGACCGCGGGGCTGGACAGGCGACGAAAGAAGTGGATGCGGAAATCACCCGTGTTCTTTGGTCCAGGCGGCATCCCCCCGCGAATCACGAGGCTGGTTTGGACGTGTCTTCAATGCGCCCATCATCCTCGTCGCTTTCCTCTCGGCCGTGGGCGTGGTCTTCGGCTATTTCCCCGCGCGAAAAGCGGCGCGATTGGACTCTATAGAAGCGCTGCAGCATGAATAGGCTTTTGGAAACGGACATTACTCAGCCGGCGGCCAACCAGGACACGCCGAACCAATCCTCAAGAGCCCTCGGCCGCCCGGTGACTTCAGAAGCGACTATCGCTGCGCAGCCCGCCTCCGCCCTGGTGCGCGACAGCGTGAAGCGGACGCTGTTCAACATGGCATTCCCCATGTTGGCCGGCACATTTGCCATGACGGCTTACAACCTTACCGACACATGGTTTGTGTCGCGGCTTGGGACGCTTCCGCTGGCGGCGATGGGATTTACCCTGCCGGTCGTCATGTTGTTGACCTTTGTCGCCGGCGGACTGGGCACCGGCGTCATGACCCTCGTTTCACACGCCATCGGGCGACGCGCGCGCACTGAGGCCGCCCGCGTGGCGACGCACGGCGTGACGCTGGCCATTGTGGTCTCGGCGGCCATGACCATTGCCGGATATCTTAGTATTGATATCGTCTTCACCAAACTCGGAGCCGATGCGGCGGCGCTAACGTTAATCGGCGAATACATGCGGACCTGGTACCTCGGCGCGCTATTCATGTCGTTGCCCATGCTGGCGAACGGCATTCTCATCTCCGTGGGCGATTCGAAAACCGCCAGCCGCATGATGTTGCTGGGAACGGCCCTGAATGGGGTGCTCGATCCCATCATGATCTTCGGCTTCTTTGGGTTCCCGGCTATGGGGATTCGCGGGGCCGCGCTCGCGACTGTCATTGCACAGGCAATAGTCTCAGCCTGGCTCTTCGTCCTACTGCGCTGGAAACACCATCTCCTAATCTTCCGAAGGGCCAGATGGGGTGAATACAAGGCAATGTTCGGACGGATTCTGCGTCTTGGCGTTCCGAGTATGCTGAGCATGATTCTCATGCCGATCTCCGCGAGCGTTATCACGCGGCTTCTCAGCCGTTTCGGGAGTGAGGCCATCGCCGCCGCCGGAACCGCCAGCCGCATCGAGATGTTCGCATTCGTTGTGCCGATGGCGCTGGGGATTTGCCTGACTCCTTTCGTGAGTCAGAACTACGGTGCTAACCGCAAGGACCGCATCCGCGAGGCGCTGGGGCTGGGAAGCCGCTTTGCGTTCCTGTACGGAGGAGTCATCGCAGGGCTGTTCTTCGTGTGTGCGCGGGGGATCGCTAGAGTGTTCAGCTCTGACCCGGGAGTCATCGACTGCCTGGTGGCATACATGCGCATCATCGCTTTCGGTTACGGCGCGATGGAAGTGCACAGGTACTGTGGATTCATCTTGACCGGCCTGCAAAAACCCATACAGACAGCTTCGTTGAACGCCATCCGCGTCTTCGTGCTACTCATCCCGCTCTCCTGGGCGGGGGCGTATTTTTACGGCGTGCAAGGCGTGTTCATCGGGCGCTTGGCCACCGACCTAACGGCCGCGTGCATAGGCTTGTGCTGGGCGCACCGTGCGATACAGCGTGCGCCGCAGCGGTAAGCTGCGAAGAGCCGCCGCAGGATGCACCGCGTCCTCTCCCGGCCGCTCGTCTTCCGGCGCGCCGCGGTTTGCACTGACGCGGCCGAAGCAGTGTTGTCGCACGCATCGCGCGTAGGCCTGTTCTGCCCGGCATCAAGGCCCTTTGCCTCTGTTTCGCGAAATTTGCGTGGGGCGATGTGGCGACGTCTGACTGGGCGTGAAAGCGACGACTCATTTCCGTCAGATGGATTGGGAAGAGGAATTCGCCCGATAGCGCTGACTTGAGGGGACACAAAAAAAGAGGAAACCGCACTAACGTTACGCAAGGGAATTACATGAACCGTACATTACGAGTGACTTGTCTTCTGTTGGTAAGCATGTTGTCGCAGGTTATCGGCTGTGGGCTGGAAGGTCTGTTGGGCGTGGAGCAGCCGGCGGAGGAGACGTGGAACCCGGTTTATACGCCGGTGAGCAGCGTCGGTCTGCTGTTGCAGGGGGCGCCCAATGGTCCTTCGAACGCGGCGCTGAAGGCGACATCGGGGACGGTGGTCATTGACACCGACGCGGTGACGATCACAGTCGGCGGCACGGTCCACCCGGGGACGGTTCGCACGCAGGCCGACGGGCCGGAGGTCGCAGAATTCACCTTTGATTCCATCCATTTGGGGGCCGACGTGAAGGTGACGACCCAGGGCGCGCGGGTGTTGTCGCTGGTTGCACGCGGCGACGTGGTCATTGAAACCACGCTGGATGTGAGCGGCGAGGATGGGGCTCTGAACAAAGGCGGCTCCGCCCGGCTGGGCGGCGGGCGCGGCGGCCAGCCCCGTGCGGAGGCCCGGGGCAGTCTGTTTTATGAGGTATACGGCG
>JAAYXS010000282.1 GCA_012515775.1 Phycisphaerae bacterium | reverse complement strand
TGGGTTCGCCCAGGAGGGCCGCAGTTCCCAGCCGGGGCAGAGTCTTCCAGCGGGTCGCCTCATCGTCGCTGGACAGCCGCTGGGTGTCGCTGCTTACGGGCTGGATGGCGCCGCGCAACACCGCGTGCTGCAGCCCGACACGCGTGGGCACGAATTGCAGCGGCCCGCGCAGGCCGAACTGATCCCGCACAAATGCGACCGGGCTAACCGTGGCCAGCGGCGAATGGCGAGCGTCGCTATCGTTGAACAAGCGCCGGCCGCCCATCAGCAATAGTCCCACGCCGCGGCGCGTTACGGCGCCGGCGAGTTCCTTCAGGGCGGCATCCTCGCCCAGCGGAGACAGCCGGCCCAGGATTACCACGTCGTAGTCGTTCCAGGAGATGTTCGCTTTGGCCAGAGCCGCGCCGTGTTCGGCGGCTTCCGCGAAGAGGAAGCGTGACGTCAGCTCGAAGCGCGGATCAGCCTGCAAGGCCCGCAGGAGGAAGGCCGCTTCGGTGTGCGGCGCATCTTCCAGGTACAGGACGCGGATGCGCTCGTCGCGGACGTCGATGACGGCGTGCGTTTCAACCTGTTGGCCGCCGAGCGATGCCGGCAGGACGGCCCGCGCGGTAAGCCGCTGCAAACCGGGGCCGGGCGGCAGTAGGTCGAATTCGGCCTGGAGGCGTTGCGGGTCGTGTTGGACTGACAGTTCGCGGGCCTCAGCCCGCTCGCCGTTCCATAGCAGCTCCAGGCGAATTTTCGCGCCGCGGCAATTCTGCGCCCGGGCCGTAACTGGCACGCGCACGCGGTCGCGCGAGCCAAGACGCGCCGGCACGAACAGCGGATCAAGCTCCAAGCTGTGTGCGGCGCCGGGCGCCGGGCCGACGCCTACCCCCAGCAGGGCCGTTCCGCGCGCAGCCAGCGCATCCGCGGCGCTGCGCAGGGCGGCCGGGGCTTCGACGTTTTCGGCGCCGTCGCTCAGGAGCAGCACTGCGGCGGCCCGGCCACCGTCCACGCTGCACATTTGTGCGGCTTCGTGAACGGCTGTGGTCAGGGCCGAATACGGCGTCTGCGGCTCGATACGCCAGGCATGGTCGCCCTCGGCTGCGGAACCCGGCGAGTAAACGCGAATTTCGTACAGGCTCTTCAGCTTTTCGATCGCGGCGCGATTGGCCTGCAAGGCCGCGTTGGCCAGGTCAGCTCGTGAACGGCCCCGTTGCGATTGATCATCGCGAATGCTCATCGATTGGGACTGGTCGAGCACGACTGCAAGCAGCGGCTTGCGCCAGGTTACTTCCACCCACTCCCAGACCGGGCGCGCCACGATGGCCAGAATGGTGAGCGCGGCCAGGACGCGGAGAGCGATCAGCAGGCGGTAGGCACGGCCGGCAGTTGATTCGTTCCGCCGGCGGTAGAGGCGTGCGGCAAGCCATGCCGCGGACACGGCGGCTGCCACGGTGAGGGCGAGGGTACTATTTGGTGTTCGCAGGTTGATCAGGGCCGTGCCGACAAGGGCTGCCGCCGAGCCGGCTATCAGAGCGAC
>JAAYXS010000035.1 GCA_012515775.1 Phycisphaerae bacterium | reverse complement strand
TGAAAGGTTGTTGGCGCGCTCCGGGGCGATACGCCCCGGCTCTCCTCGCATAAAGCGAATTGTGGCGGGTTGGCATCATTCCGGGGCGGCACGCCCCGGCTCTGCTTGGGGGGCTCGCCTACCAGGGACTACGTCCCTGGCAACGCTCGTGCGCCCTCCGGGCGGTAGGATAATGCGATCGTTCACGCCGATGCGATCTTTCACTTCGGCCGGTGCGTGGCCTGCGCTGCCACGCCGGCGATTGCGGCTTGTACCTTGGCCGGGTCGCCGAGGTAGAAGTGCCGGAGCGGCTTGAGTTCTGCGTCCAGCTCGTAGACGAGCGGGATTCCGGTCGGGATGTTCAGCTCAACGATGTCGGCGTCGGAGACGTTGTCGAGGTATTTCACCAGCGCACGCAGGCTGTTGCCGTGCGACGCGATGAGCAGGCGCTGGCCGCTGCGAACGGCCGGGGCCAGGGTTGCGTGCCAATAGGGCAGGACGCGCTCGACCGTGTTCTTGAGGGCTTCGGTGAGCGGGATGTCATGGGGCGGCAGTTGCGCGTAGCGCGGGTCTTTGGCCGGATTGCGCGGGTCGTCCGGGGACAGCGGCGGGGGCGGGGTGTCGTAGCTGCGGCGCCAGATTTTGACCTGGTCCGCGCCGTGTTTGGCCGCGGTTTCGGCCTTGTTGAGGCCCTGGAGCGCGCCGTAGTGACGTTCGTTGAGCCGCCAACTGCGATGCACCGGAATCCACATCAGGTCCATGTCTTCCAGGACGATCCAGAGCGTCTTGATGGCGCGCTTTAGAACGGATGTGTAGGCGACGTCGAAGGTGTACCCGCCCTGCATCAAGAGCTGCGCGGCTTCATGAGCCTCCGCCACGCCTTTTTCCGACAGGCCGACGTCGGTCCAGCCGGTAAAGCGGTTTTCCTTGTTCCATTCGCTCTCGCCATGCCGCAGCAGCACCAGTCGGTACATATTCGCTCTCCGGAGGTTTCTCTGGGCTGGAGATTTTAGTGGACGCTCGCGATCGCCGCTGCGCTCTCCCGATGGCCGGCGTCGATACCGGGAGACCCAGCGATACGGGGACAACTCGGGGCTGTGGGCCGCGGGCTGGGGCTCTGAAGGTGCACCGGCTGGCGAGCAGAGCGAAGGGCGACTGTTAGAATTATCATGTGGTAATCTAGTTCGTCACTGGCGCTGTGAACCATGACCGCATCGTTGCACCCGAGATCTAGTACCCCGCCGGACGACTTGCCGGACGCCGTCAACGTCGCCTTCGTCGAAAGGCTGTATGCCGACTTCGCGCGCGATCCGGGCAGCGTCCCGCCGCAGTGGGCCGAGTATTTCCGGCGGCTCGGGGCGAATGGCACCGTTTCTCCACCGCGACTCGGGCCGTCCTTTCGACCTTCGACTATCTTCAACCCGCCGGCTCCCGATGGCCGCACGGCGAATGGGCGAGTAGCGCCCTCGGCTGAGCAGCTCCAGGACCGAGTGGACCAGTTGGTCCGCGCCTATCGCGTTCGCGGGCACTTGCTCGCGCAACTCGACCCGCTCGGCCAGCCGCGGCCGGGACATGAGCGGCTAGAACCGTCTTTCTACGAATTCACTGAGGCGGACCTTGATCGTCCGGTTTCCAGCCGCACGATTGCCGGCCCGCCGGTGCGTACGTTGCGCGACGTAATCTCTTTGCTCCGCGACACTTACTGCCGCTCGATCGGCGTGCAGTTCATGCATATTGACGATGCGGACGTGCGTGAATGGTTGCAGCAGCGGATGGAGGGCACCCGGAACCGGTTACGGCTTTCGCGCGACGAGCAGCTTCGAATACTCACACGCCTTACCGACGCCGTGATGTTCGAGGAATTCATCCATAAAAAGTTCATCGGGGCCAAGCGCTTTTCGCTCGAAGGCGCCGAGAGCCTCATTCCCCTGCTCGACCTGGCCATCGCCCACGCCGCCGGCCAGGGCGTCGAGGAGATCGTCATCGGCATGGCCCATCGGGGCCGGCTGAACGTGCTGGCGAACATCATCGGAAAGAGCCCGCGACTCATCTTCCGTGAATTTGAAGACAACGAGTCGCGGCGGCAGCCGGCCGGCGACGTGAAGTACCACCTCGGCTATCACGGCGATTGGTCCAGCGATGGCCGGACCGTCCACCTCGCGCTGGCCTTTAACCCCAGCCACCTGGAGTTCGTCAATCCGGTCGTGGCCGGGCGCTGTCGGGCGAAGCAGGACCGTCTGTCCGACACGGCGCGCGAGCGGTGCATGGCCATTCAAATCCATGGCGATGCGGCCTTCGCCGGCGAGGGAATCGTGCAGGAAACGCTGAACCTCAGCGGTTTAGAGGCCTACCGCACCGGCGGAACGCTGCACGTGATCGTCAACAATCAGCTCGGCTTCACGACCGAACCCGAGCAGTCGCGGTCCACGCCCTATGCCTCCGATGTCGCGAAGATGCTGCAAAGCCCGATCTTCCACGTCAACGGCGAAGACCCCGAGGCGGTGGCGACGGTCGTGCGGCTGAGCATGGACTTCCGGCGGCAGTTCAAGCGCGACGTCGTCATCGACATGTACTGCTATCGGCGGCACGGGCACAACGAGGGCGACGAGCCGGCGTTCACCCAGCCCGTGATGTATCGCACAATCCAGGAGCGTAAACCGGTCCGCGACGGCTATCTCGAGCACCTGCTGAAGCTCGGCGAGGTCACGCAGGCGGAAGCGGATAAGATCGCCGATGACCGCCGTAAGCGGTTGGAAGAGGAACTGGCCGGGGCGCGCAGCGGCACGACCGGTGTTGAGCCGCGCCGCCCGTCCAGCCTCGGTGAGCTTTGGAGTAATTACCGCGGCGGGCCCGACAGCAGCGTGCCGGAGGTGGATACCGGCGTTCTGCGGCAAAGGCTGGTCGAACTGCTTAACAGGATTGCCACGGTCCCGCCGGATTTCCACCCGCTCAAAAAGATCGAACGCCTGCTCGTTCTGCGCAAGAACATGGCGGTTGGCGAGCACCCGCTGGACTGGGCCACGGCCGAAGCCCTGGCGTTCGCGACGCTCGCGACCGAGGGCGTGCGGGTTCGCCTGAGCGGGCAAGACAGCGAGCGCGGTACCTTCACGCAGCGGCACGCCGTTCTGCATGATCTTGAGACGGGCGCCCCATACGCACCGCTGGCGCACCTGGAGCCCGGCCAGGCGCCGGTCGAAATCTGGAACAGCCCGCTGTCGGAAGCCGCTGTGCTGGGCTTCGAGCATGGGTACAGCCTGGCTTACCCCGATGGACTGGTGCTATGGGAGGCGCAGTTTGGCGATTTCGTTAACGCGGCCCAGGTGATCGTTGACCAGTTCATCGCCAGCGCCGAGCAGAAGTGGCACAGCATGAACGGCCTCGTGCTGCTGTTGCCGCACGGGTTCGAGGGGCAGGGGCCGGAACATTCGAGCGCCCGGCCGGAACGTTTCCTGACCATGTGCGCTGAGGACAACATTCAGGTCGTTGTGCCCACGACACCCGCCCAGTACTTCCACGTATTGCGGCGGCAGGTGTTGCGGCCGTGGCGCAAACCGCTGATCGTCATGACGCCCAAGAGCCTGTTGCGGCACGCATTGGCGGTCTCGAGCCTGGAAGAGCTGGCCGGCGGCCGCTTCCGCCGCATTCTGCCGGACGACGTGCGGCGCGATCGGCCGCCGCGGCGGGTGCTGCTGTGCAGCGGAAAGATTTACTACGAGCTATGGCAGGAGCGCAAGGACCGGCAGGCCGAGCGGGACATCGCTATCGTGCGCTTCGAGCAACTCTATCCGCTGTCTGAGGAGGCGGTGACGCAGGCGCTGGCACAGTATCCCGACGGGACTTCGCTGGTCTGGGTGCAAGAAGAACCGGAGAACATGGGCGCCTGGCGGTATCTCCGCTGCTCGCCGCTTTCACGGGCATTTGAGCGGTTCGACTTCCGCGGCGTCTACCGCCCGGCCGCGCCCAGCCCCGCCACCGGGTCACATACCCTGCACAAGATTGAGCAGCGCAAATTGCTCGACGCCGCGTTAGGCAACGGCGCGAGTTCACCTTCGCCGAATTGACCGGCCGGGTGTTATGCCCAAGTCGGGTGCCATGCCCAAGCTGTAAGCGCGGGCATGCCATAACCAATTGCGCTGGCATGCCCTGACCAATTGCCTTGCGCGGGACAAGGCCGACACTCGGAGTCGGTATGCAGCTCGAATTCACGCGTAGCCGCCTCATCAAGCGGTGAACGGCTTATAATTCGCCCATGGCATAACTACGGAGATTAGCTATGAGCCGTTTCGCCGTTCTTGCCTTCGCGTTGTTGTTTAGCTCGATGGTCCTGGCCCAGCCGGCGGGCCGCGTGGGCGAACCGGATGACGAAGCCCTCCGCCAGCGCGCGGCCGAGCTTAGCCGCCGCGGCGCACAATTTTTGCTCGCGGCGCAGGAGCAGGACGGCGGTTGGACTTCGCAGAGCGGTCCGGGCATCACGTGCCTGGCTCTGAAGGCTCTAATTCAGGAACCGACTGTTGGCCCGAACCACGATTCAGTGCGCCGCGGCGTCGAATTCGTCCGCAGATTTATCCGTGAGGACGGCGGTGTCTACGGCGCCGAGGGCCTGCTCAAAAACTACGAATCCAGCGTCGCGCTTTCAATGTTTGCCGCACTCCCGGGCGAAGCCGAACCCGTAGCGCCCGCGACGGCTCCAAAATCCGCCCCCGAAGCGCCGCCGGCGACAACTGGCCTCTCCCGGGGTGACACGCCGCGGCTCCGCTCGGAAATCGCTGCCCTCCAAAAGTTTCTCATCGAAAACCAATGGGACGAAGCCGAAGGCAAGTCCATCGACGATCCCTGGTATGGCGGGTCCGGGTATGGCCGCTCGAAGCGTCCTGACCTCTCCAACACCCAGATGATGCTCGACGCGCTTCGTGACAGTGGCCTGCCGCCCGACGACCCGACGTACAAGAAGGCCCTGATCTTCGTCCAGCGTTGCCAGATGCTCGGCGAAACCAACGATCAACCCTTCGCCAAAGGCTCGACCCAGGGCGGGTTCATCTACACCGCGGCCCATAACGGCGAGTCCAAAGCCGGAACGGTGGAAATCAATGGCCGCCAGGAACTGCGCTGTTATGGCTCAATGACTTACGCGGGCTTCAAGAGCATGCTTTACGCCGGCTTGACGCGCGATGACCCGCGCGTGCGCGCAGCGCTCGATTGGATCCGCAACTACTGGACGCTGGACTACAACCCCAATATGCCACAGGCGCAATCGGCCGAGGGGCTCTATTACTACTACCACACGTTCGCCCGCGCCTTGGCCACGTTCGGCGAGCCGGTGATCACCGACCGCTCGGGCCGGCAGCACAACTGGCACGAAGAGTTAGTGCGCAAGCTGGCCGAGCTTCAGCGCCCGGACGGAAGCTGGATCAACGAAGCCGACCGCTGGATGGAAGGCAGCCCGGCCCTGACCACGGCCTACAGCATGTTGGCCCTGCAAGCGGCGTTCGCGCCGCCTGCGCGGTGACAGGTTGTCATCCGTGGTTCGCAGGCCCCTCGGCCGCAAAATCTGAATTACTGTACACCGCTTCCCCTCCAATGACCGTTTGCAGCACGCGCGTTTCTACGATCTCGCGCGGCTCGCAGGTCATGATGTCGCGGTCGATGACAATGAAGTCCGCCAGTTTGCCCGGCTCCAGCGATCCCTTCTGCCCTTCTTCAAACGCCGCGTAGGCCGCATCGAGCGTGAAGGCCCGCAACGCTTCCTCACGCGTCAGTCGCTCGCTCGCGTGCCAGCCGCCGGCCGGCTCGCCCGCGGCATTTTGGCGCGTGCAGGCTGCGTATAAGCCGAGGAACGGATTGTGCGACTCCACGGGGAAATCGCTGCCGCCCGCCAAGCGTACGCCGGAGCGTAAAAGGCTGGCCCAGGCATACGCCCCGGCCGAGCGCTGCGAACCGATCCGCTCGTCGATCCAGCGCATATCGCTCGTGCAGTGTGTCGGCTGCACAGCCGCAATGACGCCCAGTTCGGTAAACCGCGGCAGGTCCTGTGGCGCCAGGATCTGTGCGTGCTCAATGCGAAAGCGATGGTCCCGGGAAGCACCCTGGCTGCTGCTGTTACCTGATTGCCTTATTACCTCGTATGCGTTCAGCACTTCCCGGTTAGCCCGGTCGCCAATGGCATGGGTACAGACTTGGTATCCCTGGCGCAGGGCGTCCTCGGCCGCACGTCGCAGCTCTTCCGGCGAGACGACATTCAAGCCGACATAGGGCCGGCCGTCTTCGTCTGTCGGCCGGTCTGAATACGGGGCCAGCAGCCATGCCCCGCGCGACCCCAAGGCGCCGTCGGCGTAGAATTTCGCGCTGCGGATTGTAAGTCGCTCGGTTATATACAGGCCGTGCTCACAGAAGTACTGCGGCGCCGCCGCGCCCGCCATCATGGCGTAGACCCGGATTTTCAAGACTCCCTGTTCCGCGAGCTTGCGGTAGACATCGACTTCAGCCGGCTGGATGCCTGCGTCATGCACGCCCGTCAGCCCCACCGCCAGGCACAGCTCCTGCGCTTTCAGGATCATCGCGGCCGAATCGGTCGCCGTCGGAATGAGGTTCTCAATCAGTTCGGTGGCCTTGTCCACGAGCAGCCCGGTGGGCTCGCCGCGCTCGTCCAGCACAATGTCGCCGCCGGGCGGCTCGGGCGTTGCGGACGTAATGCCGGCGAGCTTCAGTGCGGCCGCATTGGCAATGCCGGCGTGCACATCCACGCGCCGCAACCAGACCGGATTGTCCGGCGTGGCCG
>JAAYXS010000281.1 GCA_012515775.1 Phycisphaerae bacterium | reverse complement strand
TTGGAGGCCCTGGTGCGCCGCGAACCGGCGCAATACCTGTGGGGATACGCACGCTGGGGCGAGCAGCTCGCCCGGCAACTAACGGCGCAGTTCTCGACGAGCCAAACGCAACCGGCGCCGCCGGTTCCCACGACGGACCGTACGTAGCGAATCGGCGGCGCGTGCCGGCTTAGCTCAATCTCGCAGAATCGGCAATCGCGAGGCCCAATTCGATTGACGCCTCAACAATGTCGAATGCCTGCCCGAAAGCCCGTTCGGTCAACGGCACACCGACGAGAAACGCGGCCACGCCCGCCGCCAGCACTCGCAATCTCTTGAAACGCATTTCGCCTCCTTTCACAGGTTATGTCCGCGCCCAACAGCCAGTGATAAAGTGATTCCGCAGATCGTCCTTTATCACCCTATCACTTTATCACTTTATCACGGACCCGGCACGCGGCGGCTACGCCGGCGATACAGCCCCTGATGGTACGCGCGCGTCGTTATCCTCGGATGCAGACTTATCCTCGGCTGCTGCGGACTTATCGAAGTCGCCGGCGCGAATTATTACCAGTCGATCGGGGCGCACGTACTTGGCCAAAGCCTGCTGCACCGCTTCGGGCGTTAGCGCCTCGATCTTGCCGAGCAGAGCGATCGCGAACTCCGCCGTACGATTCAAGAACAGATCGCGTGCCAGCATGGCGGCGACGGTGCCGTCGTTGGCCAGCATGACGCCAAGCTGCTGCCGATACCCGGTCCGGACCTCGTCGAGTTCCTGCTGCGGAATGCCGTCTTTGATCAGGCGGTCAATCTCCTCCAGCGCACAGCTCAGCGTGAATTCCGCATTCTGCGGGGCACAGATGCTATACGCCAGGAACGTGCCGAGCCGATCCAACGAGTTGGCGGTCGCAATCGATCCGCAGCCATACGCCAAGCCTTCCTTCTGCCGGATGCGGTTCACCAGGCGCGAGTTCGAGTTCGCCCCCAGCACCACGTTTGCCATAACGAGCGCCGGATAATCGGGATCGTCGTCGCGGACTTCCAGCGGCAAGCCGAGCGTCACCATCGCGTTCGGCTTGTCGGGCGTGGCGATGACGACCGTCTCGGGCGACACCGGCTGGTACTTCTGGTCGATCCGCACGTAAGGTTTAGGATTGCTCCAGTCTCCGAATAGCTTGCTGAGCTGCGCCCGCAACTCAGCCGGCTCGAAGTCACCCACAAAACCCGCCTGAGAATAGCTGGCGCCAACCAGCCCGGTGTAGATCGACTTCACCTCGTCGAGCGTCACGGCTTTGATGCGTTCGACCTGCTCGGGCATGCTGGGGATGTAGCGGATATCGGTCGGCGGGCAGGGGTTCAGGCGGCGCTGCAACTCGTTGGATGCCAGCGCCATCGGATCCGACATCTGCTCCTCGATGCCGGCCAGCGCCTCGCGTCGCAGCGTCTCGAACTCGTCGGCCGGGAAGCTCGGCTGGCGCAGTATCTCGGCCACGAGATCCAACACTTCCGACAGGTTCTCGTACGTGGTCTCGATGGATACGTGCAGAATCCCCGGACCGCCGGCCGACAGTTGTACATAGCGTCCGCCAGTTCGGCCGCCACCGCTAATGCGCACCTGGGCATTCAGCTCGGCCAGCCGGTCTTGGATTTGGCGGCGCGTGTGCTGTGTGGTGCCGCGCATCAGCATGGGGGGCAGGAAATCCGCGGCGCTTTCCTTGCCGGTGAGGTCGGCTTCGGAGCCGTAGCGGAAAATCAGGACGCCGTTAACTCGGTCGCCGCGCGTTTGCTTAGACAGCATGGCCAGTTTCATGCCGCCGGGCAGTTGAGTTCGCTCAGT
>JAAYXS010000034.1 GCA_012515775.1 Phycisphaerae bacterium | reverse complement strand
CCGAGCGCACGCCTGAGTCCAGCGCGGTGCACCGCACCTCCATACTCGGCTTGTCGCTCTTGACGGCCGGACGCCCGCAGCATCACCAGGAATTCGAAATGCTGGCCAACGGTACCTTGGCGCGGCTCATACACCAGTGGCGCAAACAATATGACCTGGTGATCATCGATGGGGCTCCCTTGCTGGGAACAGCCGACGCCGGAATTCTCTCGCGCGTCGCGGATGGGACCATTTTTGTAGTACGCGAGCGGCATTGCCGGCGGGCGGCGCTGGTGGAAGGGCTGGCCACATTGAGCGCCGCGGGCGGAAAGCTGCTGGGTACCGTATTCGTCGGCTCAGCCGGCACTGGCTATGGATACCGGGGACGTTACGGCTACGGCTATAGCTACGGCTATTCCTATGGCTACGGCTACGGTTATGCGCCAGCCGCAGCGGAGGCAGTGGGTCCCCTGGACCAGGTGAGCCGCCCAGCACCCTGAGGCGGGCGATTGGAGAACGCAGCGGTGTCCATTCAAGCGATCATCATGGATTGGCGTCCGGCGTATCTGCAGTGCAGCCGGAGCGCCGTGTCCACGCTCCTGGCGCCGCTGGGTACGGAAACTGTGGTCCAGCACTTGTGGGCCCAATTACTGAAAGCGGACATTCAATCCTCTGCGGTGATGCCGGATTTCGAGACCGATGCAGCGTATCAGGGCGCCCTGAAAGCAGTCCTGGGCGAAGTCCGACTGTGCCGGAAAGAAGGCTTTCTGGACTTCCTGGAGTCCTTGGAGCCGGCCGACCTGCTGCTAACGATTGATCCGCGCTGCTATCCGCTGGATGGCTATGATTTCGCCGGTTTGCTGCGGGAATCGAACACTTGCCATCTGCCGCGTCACTTGGTCCAGTTGCAGGGCAACGCGCAGGGCGCACAAGAGCGCGTAGTCTACGATTCAGAATTGCGCGTGCGCTGTGTACAGCGCCTCTACGACGGCGTAACGCAGGTTCAGGCGGTTGGGATAGGCGCATCGTTGATCTCGGCCGCGGTCGCGCGGCACCTGGACCTGTCCGGGGGGCTTTCGCCCGCGCACATTCGCCGCCAACTGGCGGCCCGCGACATACCCAGCACCGACGTTACGGCGCGCGGCCCCGCGTTCGATCTGTCTACTGAGGCGGGGCTGCTGGCTTTGAACGAGCAGGTCGTGTTGGGTAGTACTCGCCGGGCGCGACGCAGTCTGGGCCGGCGGAGCGAGGAATTCAGCCTTTGGGCCGGGCCGGGCAGCTCCATCGATCCGCACAGCCGGTTGTATGGTCCGATCGTCGTGCATACCGGGGCGCGCATCGCGCCGCATGCGGTCGTGATCGGCCCCGCGGTACTGGGCCCGGGGGCGCAGGTGGCCCGCGGCTCGCTCGTGTGCCAATGCGTGTTTGGGCCGGGGGCGCGCGTGTCGGCCGGCGACTGCATTGTTCGGCGCGTTCTGGTGGGGCAAGCCCCGGCCAAGGCCGCCGCAGGCCACAAACCGCCCGCCCCCGCTTCGGCCCAGCGCTCAGAACCCCGCCTGCTGCGGCGCCGGCGGCGGCGTGCTGCCTCTCGCGCTCCGACCGGCGACAAGCGCTGGTACCCGCGGCTCAAGCGCGCCATAGACTTTAGCGCGGCCCTGGTTGGCCTGGTGGTGCTGGCGCCCCTGCTGGGCGTGACAGCGCTGCTGGTCAAGCTGAGCTCGCGCGGGCCGGTGCTGTTTGGACACGAGCGCGAGGGCCTGAACGGCCGCGTATTTCGCTGCTGGAAGTTCCGCACGATGATCGACCGCGCTCACCAGCAGCAGCGCGCCCTCTATGTCAAGAATGCGGTGGATGGGCCGCAGTTTAAACTGCCCAATGACCCGCGCGTCACTCCATTAGGAAAGCTGTTGCGCGCCACGAATATCGACGAACTGCCGCAACTGTACAACGTACTGCTCGGCCACATGAGCCTGATCGGCCCGCGGCCGTCGCCTTTTCGGGAAAACCAGATTTGCATCCCCTGGCGCAAGGCCCGTCTGTCGGTGCGCCCCGGCATCACTGGGCTATGGCAGGTGTGCCGCCGCGAGCGCGACGCCGGGGATTTTCACCAGTGGATTTACTTTGACGTGCTTTACGTGCGCCATATGTCGCTGTGGTTGGACTTGCGCGTGCTGCTGGCCACCTTTCTGACTATGGGTGGACGCTTCAGCGTGCCGCTGCGGCTCATGATTCCGGGAGCCGAAGCCCAGAGCGTTCCTGAGGCATTCGACACGCTCGGGTGGCTTGACGGCAGCGCACCGCGCGTGCGCGGCCCCGAGCCCGCGCCGCATGGGGAAGTATCACGGAACTAAAGCAAACAGAGGGATGGCAGAAGGGAAGAGAAACAGATGAAAGGCGTAATTCTGGCCGGTGGACTGGGCAAGCGCTTGTGGCCCCTGACGAAAATCACCAACAAGCACCTGCTACCCGTCTTCGACAAACCTATGATTTATTACCCCATCGAATGCCTGGTGAACGCCGGGATTCGCGACGTACTGCTGGTCACCGGCGGCAATGACGCCGGCGACTTTCTGCGTCTGCTGGGCAACGGCAAGGAATTCGGACTGAAAGAGCTGCACTACACATATCAGGTGGGCGAGGGCGGCATCGCAGACGCCCTGCGCCTGGCTGAAGACTTCGCGGACGGAGACAAGATCGTAGTCGTGTTGGGCGACAACATCATCGAGCGCGATATCCGGCGCGGCGTGGCCAACTTCTACAGCCAGCCGCGCGGGGCGCGCATCTTCCTGAAGGAAGTGCCCGATCCCGAACGTTTCGGCGTGGCTGTGCTGGAGGACGGCCGCGTCACACGCATCGTCGAGAAACCCGAAGTGCCCGAAAGCGCCTACGCCGTAGTGGGCATCTACATGTACGACGAGCAGGTGTTCGACTTCATTAGTTCGCTGAAACCTTCGGCGCGCGGTGAACTGGAAATTACCGATGTGAACAACTTTTACCTGGAGCAGGGCACACTGGAGTACGAAATTCTGGAAGGGTGGTGGACCGACGCGGGTACTTTCGAATCGCTGCTCAAGGCGGCCAACCTCACCGCCGGCGGCGGCGCGAATCATACCCGGCCCATGGCGGCGGCCGTCCCCGCGGCCGTTTGAGGAGCAAGCATGCTGAACCGCATTCTGGTGACTGGAGCGGCCGGGTTCATCGGCTCGAACTTCGTGCGCCGCCTTCGCGAAAAACGTCCCGAGTGGCAGGTGGTAGCGTTCGACGCCCTGACTTACGCCGGAAATCTCGAAAACCTGCGCGGTCTGGACGACAGCCCGCAGTTCGAGTTCGTGCGCGGCGACATCTGCGACAGCGAGGCGGTGCGCGCCGTGCTCGACACGCAGGTCGGGGCGGTGGTGAATTTCGCAGCCGAAACGCACGTGGATCGCAGTATCCACGGCAGCGCCGACTTCATCCGCACTAACGTGCTGGGAACACAAGTGCTGCTCGAGCAGTCCCGGCTCAGCGAGGTGCGCCGCTATCTGCAGGTATCAACCGATGAAGTCTACGGCTCGCTCGGGCCGGAGGGGCGCTTCACGGAGGACTCGCCACTTTGCCCTAACAGTCCGTACAGCGCTTCGAAAGCCGCGGCCGACCTGCTGGTGCGCGCCTATCATCGCACATACGGCCTGCCGGCGGTGGTGACGCGCTGCTCGAACAACTACGGGCCATACCAGTTTCCGGAGAAGGTGATTCCGCTGTTCATAACCAACCTGCTGGAGGAGCGGAAGATACCGCTGTACGGCGACGGACTCAATGTGCGCGACTGGATTCACGTGCAGGATCATTGTGACGCCCTGCTGGCTGTGCTGGAGCGCGGCGAACCCGGCGAAGTCTACAACATCGGCGCCGGCAATGAGATGACCAACCTCGAGCTCACGCACGCTCTGCTGCGCGAACTGCGGCACGATGCGCGCATGATCCATTACGTAAAGGACCGCCTGGCCCATGACCGGCGCTACGCCGTTGACACCCGTAAGATCCAGCAGGCGCTGAACTGGCGGCCGCAGATTGACTTTGCCGACGGACTGCGGCGCACCGTGGAGTGGTATCGCGAGAATCAGGCCTGGTGGCGCGCCATCAAGTCCGGGGCGTACCGGACCTATTACGAACGACAGTACGGGCAGGACTGACTACCAGGAAGGTGTGACATTGCGCACGGCACTGATTGGCGCCAACGGACAGCTAGGTACGGACCTGCGGCTGCGCTTGCCGGGCGACGTCCTCGCGCTCGACCTGCCGGAGTTCGACGTGACCCGCGCCGACCAGGTGCGCAACGCACTGCACGATTACCGGCCCGACTGGGTTATCAATTGCGCAGCCCTTACAAACGTGGACGCCTGCGAAAACGCGCCGGCCGAGTGCTTCGCCGTAAACGCGGTTGGCGCAGCAGTGGTAGCGCGCGCAGCCGCGCAAGCCGCGGCGCGCCTGGCGTACATCAGCACGGATTACGTGTTCGGGGCGGCGGGCGAGCGCTCCCAGCCCTATCAAGAAGACGACCTCCCCGGACCGGTCAACACTTATGGTGTTTGCAAGCTGGCCGGCGAACACCTCAGTCTGGCGCACTGCCCAGACGCCTTGATCGTGCGTACTTGCGGGCTCTATGGCCACGCCGGCGCTCGCGGAAAGGGGGGCAATTTCGTCGAAACGATGTTGCGGCTGGCCGACAATGGCCAGAAAGTGCGGGTGGTCAACGACCAGCGGCTCTCACCCACGGCAACCGCCGACTGCGCCGCGAAAGTCGTCGAGCTGCTGCTGGTCAACGCCCGCGGCATCGTGCACGCCGCCGCGCAGGGCGTCTGCACTTGGTTCGAGTTCGCCCGCGAAATATTCACGCTGGCACGGCGCACGGTCGACCTGCGGCCGATCAGTTCCGCGGATTATGCCGCGCCGGCCCGCCGGCCGATGTTTTCTGCCCTGGGCAGCCGGCGTCTGGCGGCCCTCGGACTAACGCCCTGTCGAAGCTGGCGGGAAATGCTGGCGGAGTATCTGGCCGCACGTGCGCCTCGGCCGCCGGAGCCAAATGAAATTGCAGGCGTAGAGTGTTGCCGCACATCCGGCGCGGCGTCGCGCGGGATCGGGCCTGAATGAGTGACCTATTCAACAAACGCACGGTAGTCATCAATTCAGCCAGCGGCGTGACGGCCAAAGCCTTAAATGTCGTCATTCTGCTATGGCTGCACCAGCACTTGTTGAAACGGATTACCCCAGAGGAATACAGCCTCTATCCGGTAATTCTGGGGTTGATGGTGTTTCCGCCCATTCTGGCGACGTTACTCACCAGCGGGCTGGGCCGCTACGTACTCGAGGCGCATGTGCAGGGTGACGAACGTGGCGTACGGCGCGTCGTCTCTACAATGCTCCCGTTTTTGCTGGCCGCGGGACTGGTCGTGCTGGCCGGCGGCTGGTGGGCCGCCTGGCGCATCGACGCCTGGCTGCGGCTCGAACCAGAGCGCGTCTGGGACGCGCGGTTGATGCTGGGCATGATGATCGTTCCGGTCGCCCTCTCGTTCCCGGTATCGCCGTTCAGTTGCGGGTTATGGGTGAGGCAGAAGTTCGTCTGGATCAACAGTATCGAGCTGGGCGGCGAAATCCTGCGGGCCGCATTACTGCTGACCCTGCTGCTTGGAGTGAACACGCGCGTCATTTGGGTCGCCACAGCAACCATGATTTCGCAAGTCGTCAAGCTGCTTGTGCTCATGTACGCCTCGCGACGCGCTGTTCCCGCCCTGCGTTGGCGGTGGCGCGACTTCCACTGGCCGACGGCGCGCGCCCTCACCAGGTTCGGCTTCTGGAGTTTGATCGGGCAGTGCGCCGACCAGATTCGGGCCGGCGCCCACCCGCTCATACTCAAGAATCTGTCGACGGCGGCCAGTGTCGCCACTTTCAACATCGGCTGGATCTTCTTTCACCAGATCGGGCTGCTCGAGTACATCGTCACGCGCCCACTGCAGCCCGCGCTGACCGCGTTGCACGCCGCAGGCGACCGCGAGCGGCTGCGGCGCGCTTACCTGTGCGGCGGACGCTACGGCCTGTGGGGAACGATGCTGCTGGTGTTGCCGCTCCTCGTCTATCGCACGGAGTTCGTAACGCTTTATGCCGGGGCACACTACATCGAGGCCGGCGCCATTCTGGGGCTATTGCTGCTGACCTTCCCACTCGAATATGGCAACAACATGATGGCCCGTCTGGCATACGCCTCCGGTGAATTGCGCCCCTGGGCTTGGCGGATGCTGCTCGTGCAGCTTCTGACAGTGGCCGGCGCCGTGCTGCTGGTCGGGCGACTGCACATGGGGGCTTTCGGCGCCGCACTCGCCACGCTGGTTGTGATTGCGGTGGCCCAACCTCTGCTGTTCTGGCCGCTGGGCCTGCGTATGGCCGGCGTGAGCTGGCGCGAGTGGTTCGTGGCGACCCTTTGGCCGGGCCTGCTGCCCGGAGTTTTCGGCATCGCCGCCTGGTACGCCCCCAAAATGCTGATGACCGTCGATAGCTGGCCGAGCCTCATAGCCTGCAGCGCCGCGGGAGCGGGCATCTACTGCTTGGCCGTGCTGACGCTTGGCCTGAGCCCCGCTGAGCGCCGCCAACTTGCAGCGGCTTTGGCACGTGTGCGAAAGCGGCTGCATACCGGCCGGCTGGCCGCTGTGACTGAAACCCCGCTAGCACCTTCGTAGAACCGAGGTATGGTGTTGCTGGTATCTATTCTCATTCCGGTCTACAACAACTGCCGCTACATCGGCGCGGCGATTGAAAGTGCGCTGGCACAGACGCATGAACCGCTTGAAGTCGTGGTCGTCGACGACGGCTCGACCGACGGCTCGCTGGACGTCGCCCAGCAGTACGCGCGGCGCGACCCGCGTGTCCGGGTGGTCGCCCATTCCACCAACCAGGGCCTGCCGGCGACGCGCAATGAGGCCGTCGAAACGGCGCGGGGCGAAATAATCGCCAATTTGGACTCGGATGACCTCGCCATGCCGAACCGTGTGGCGCGGCAGTTGACGTACCTCCAAGCACATCCCGAATGCGTCGTGCTTGGCGGCCAGGCATTGTTCATAGATGAAGATGGCGATCCGGTCGGCATGTCCGACCAGAAGCTGAGCCATGAGGAGATAGAAGCTGAGCTGTTCGAAGGGCGCGGGCTGGCGCTGCTGCAGACCACGAGCATGCTGCGCCGCCGTGACGTGCTGGCAGTCGGGGGCTACCGGGCCGGACTGCGCACCTGCGAGGAGCACGACCTGTTCTTGCGGCTGGGCGAGCGCGGGCGCTTGGCGAATTTGCCGGATGTCCTAGGCGCCATGCGCAAGCACCCGGGCAGCTTTACCGCCATCGGCCGCGCGGAGGATGACAATGCCTTGCGGCGCAAGGTCATCGCCGACGCCCTGGAGCGGCGCGGAATGCCGCGTGACAGTCGCCGCCCGCGCGTCTGGCCGGCGCCGCAGTCGCTGGCGGAATGGCACGCCACCTGGGCGGGGGAGGCCTTTTACCATGGCTTTCGCTTGGCGGGGTGGAAGCATTTGCGGCGCGCCTTCTGCAGCAATCCCTTATGCCTGCCGGCGGCACGGATTCTCACTGACGCCGTCTTCGGTTTCGGTACGCGGGCGCGCGTGCGTCGCGCCCTGGTGGTGCTTGGACTTCGCCGGCCGCCCGTGGAGACTGAACATGCTTGACGGGCTCACTACAACCACCGCCGCCGCGCCGCGCGTATGGATCGTCGCCGAAGCAGTCGGCGAACCCTCTGAGCCCTGGCTCTGGCGACAGATCACCGGGTTGCGGCGCATACGCCCGCACGTCGTGTGCTGGCGACATACGAACGAACTTGCGTACCCATTGGGCAACATCCCGCGGACCGTGCTGCCATTCAATCCGCACCCGTTCGAGGGAACGGGGCGCTGGGTGTATCGGCTGCGTAATCTGCCCCACTGGAACTTCTTCGCCAGCGTCGGGTCTGAGCGCCGCTACCTCTGCGAGCTGGCACGCCGCACGCGGCCGCAGGCCATTCTGGCGCATTTCGGCCATTTCGCCCTGCGCGTGGAGCCCATCGCGCGGCAGTTCGGCATTCCGCTGGTGACACACTTCCACGGCATGGACATCTCCTCGATGTTGCGCAATAGGTGGTACCGAGCCTCGCTCTTCGCGGCACTGCCGTTCTTCGCGGCCGTAATCGTCGTCGGCAGTCATCAACGTCGCTGGTTGCTGGCCCAGGGTGTGCCGGCCGACCGCATCCACTTGATTCCCTGCGGTGTGCCTGTGCAGGAATACACTCCCGCGCAGCACGACGCCTCTGCGGGACCGCGTTTCCTGTGCGTGTCGCGCCTGGTTGAGTTCAAGGGTGTAGACGTGTCCATTCAGGCCTTTGCCATCGTCGCACGCCAGTACCCAGAGGCAGAACTGGTCATCATTGGAAGCGGAACTGATCGGGCCTGTCTGGAAGAGCTTGCACGCAGCAGCGGCGTGGGCGACCAAGTCCGCTTTCTCGGCGATCTGCCCAGCACTGAGGCGCGCGCCTGGTTTCAATCGTCGGACGTGTTCCTGCAGCATTCCGTAAACGGCAGCAACGGCTGGGTGGAGGGCTTCGGCGTCTCCATCGCCGAGGCCGCCAGCTCGGGGCTGCCGGTGATAGTCACTGATTGCGGCGGAATCCCCGACCAGGTCGTGGATCACGAAACCGGTCTGATCGTGCCTCAAGGGGACGTGCAGGCCATGAGCGACGCCATGCTGCGCCTGGCGCGGGACGCCGCGCTCCGCAGCCGTATGGGCCGCGCCGGGCGGCAGCGGGCGGTGGCCTGCTTCGACGCGCGCCGCCAGATCGAGCGGCTGGAAGATGTACTGTTGTCGGTGGTGGCAAATAATGCACACGCATCCATTCCTGCCTACAATTGAGCGCGACGGTGACGCCGCAGCCGCTGCGCAGCGGCGCGTCGAGCATATTACGGCGGCAGAGCTCCCGCCGGCGAGCCTGCTGAGCCGGGCCGCGCGGCGTGGAAGGCGGGCCGTGTCCCACTGGCTGTGGCGCCGCCGCTTAGGCGCGCTCGGGCCGAAATCCTATATCGACTGGCCGGCGTACGTGGTGGGCGGCCGTTCAATTGCAGTCGGCGTCCAGGTGTCGGTGTGGCATCATGCGCGGTTGGAAGCCTTCAATGCACAGCCTGGCGTAATCCGCATTTCAATCGGCGATCTCACATCCATTCAGCCTTATGCACACATTGGCGCCGCCGAAAGCGTGCGCATCGGGCGCGGCGTGTCCATAGCTTCATCCGCCTACATCAGCGATCACGACCACGACTGGTGCGATCCCGGCGAACCGGCCGTTCTTAATGAGCGCCTGCGCACCGCCGCCGTAGAAATCGGCGATTTCGTCTGGCTCGGAGAGCGCGCCATAGTGCTCAAGGGCGTGACCATCGGCGCATATAGCGTGATCGGCGCTGGCAGCGTCGTAACGCGCGACGTGCCACCCTACACGCTGGCGGTCGGCGCCCCCGCCCGCGTGATTCGCTGCTACGACCATGAGCGTCGCCTGTGGACCCCGGTGACACAATGAAACGCGCACTCATCATCAGTTACTTCTTTCCGCCCGACGGAGGCGCCGGAACGCAACGCGCCGCCAAATTCTGCAAGTATTTGCCGGACTACGGCTGGGAAGCGACTGTCATTACGCGTGATCCGGCCGCGACCCGCGACCGCATGGTGCCTGCGGATGCGGCCTTGTTGCGCGACATTGGGCGAGACACGCGCGTTATCCGCGTGGCGGAAGAGGCGCGCCTCAGCCCATGGGCGGCCGCGCTGCCGCGGATCGACGTGGGTTATACCTGGCTCGAACCAGCCTTAGCCGCGGCCAGGGCGCAGATAGCGAGCTGGGGGCCAGACGTGGTGCTGATCACGATGTCGCCGTTCTCGCTGGCGTTCCTGGGGTGGAGATTGCAACAGGAGACGCGCGTCCCGGTGGTGTACGACCTGCGTGACCCGTGGGCGCTCGACGGCTGGCGCCTGCACGGAACGCGGCGGCGCTGGCGACGCGACCTGGCGGTCATGAAGGACACGCTCAAGGCCGCCGATGCCGTCATTGCGAACACGCCCGAAGCGGCGCAGGCCATCGCCAAGGCCGTGCCCTCCCTGTCGCCGCAGCGCCTTACCTGCATTACTAATGGCTATGATGCTGAGGACTTTGCCTCGCCGGAACCGGCCCGCCCCGATCCGCGCGAAGCCCCACATTTCCGGCTCGTGCACACTGGTACACTGCTCACGGACTGTCTGTATGTCTACTGCGGGCCGCTCGGATGGCTCAAGCGGCTGAAGCATTACCGTCCGGAACCGATCGATACGTCCGGCCGCACACCGTTCCACCTGTTGAGAGCCATAGCAATACTGCGCGCCCGCGGTCATCCGTGCGGGAGTCGCATCCGCGTGCAGCTCGTCGGCGGCGATGACCCGCAGACGCGGCGGTGCGTGCGCGAGTCGCCGGCCCCCGACTGCGTCGAGCTCACCGCCTACGTTTCACACCCCGAATCGGTGCGGTACGCCCGGCAGGCCGATGCGCTGTTCTTGCCGTTGCACGGGCTGTCCCCGGGCTACCGCAGCTTGATCGTCCCCGGAAAGACCTACGAATACCTGGCCACGCACCGCCCAATACTCGGCTGCCTGCCGCCCGGCCACGCGCGCGATTTGGTCGAGCGCTCGGGCCGCGGATTCTGTGCCGACCCGTGCGACGCGGCGCAAATCGCGCACGCCTTGGCCGACTTGTTCGACACCTGGCGCAACGGGCGCTTGAAACAGTCGGAAGACGCGGAGTTCCTGAACCGTCTCGAGCGGCGCACCCTGACCCGGCACCTGGCGGCTTTTCTGGATCAACTGGCGCCCGCAAAAGCCGAACCCGCATCGGGCCATAGCCCCGCGGTCATAGCCAACCACGCACCTGGACACCTGCCGGAGAGTCGGAGCGTTTCATGCAACCCAACATAGGCATTGCCGGCTCCAATCTGGAGTACGCGGGGCAAACACTACTGCACCCTTTGGGCCTGGTGGCAACATTAGTGTTGGGCGTGCTAATGCTGATCCTGCCGCGCCGCACAGCCGTGTTGCCAATGATCGCCATGGCGTGTTTTCTCGCGCCCGTTCAGCGCCTGGTCATATTGGGCCTGGATTTGAACCTGTTGCGTATACTGGTGCTCTTCGGCTGGATGCGGCTGCTGGTGCGCGGCGAACTGCACGGCTTTCGTTGGAAGGTAATCGACAAGGTCGTGCTGGCGTGGGTGGTTGCCGGTGCTTGCATCTACACTATCCAGCAGGGGACCAGCCAGGCACTCATTAACCGTCTCGGTAATGCCTACGATGCGTTGGGGATGTACTTTCTGTTCCGCTGCCTCGTGCGTACCTGGGATGACATTGCGCGGACGGCGATGGGGTTCGCGGTCATCAGCGTGCCGGTGGCCGTGGCTTTCCTGGTTGAAAACCAGACCGGGTACAACGTGTTCTCTACCCTGGGCGGTGTTCAGGAAAGCACCTTGGTGCGTGAAGGTCGTATACGCTGCCAGGGCGCATTCTCGCACCCCATTCTGGCGGGCTGCTTTTGGGGCTCGATAATGCCGCTGATCGCATCGCTGTGGTGGAATGACCGCCGGCAGCGAGTGTGGGTCGTGATCGGCTTGGGCTGCGCCGCGATAATCGTCCTGTGCTGCGCATCCAGTACACCCGTCATTTCCGTGGTAATCGGCGCCATGGCCGCCGCACTCTACCCCTTCCGGCGCCACCTGCGCACCATTCGCTGGACGGCGCTGATCGGGCTCGTCTGTCTGCACGTGCTGATGCGCGCCCCGGTCTGGCACCTGCTTTCGCGCGTCCAAGCCGTGGGCGGCTCCACCGGTTGGCATCGGTACCACCTGATTGATCAGTCAATTGCACGCGTGGGTGAGTGGTGGCTGTGGGGCACGCCGAGCACCGCGCATTGGGGCCTCGGCCTGCGCGATGTCACCAACCAGTATGTCCTGGAGGGAGTGCGCGGCGGACTGCTGACACTGGTGCTCTTCGTGATTCTGATAGCCTTGGCCTTTCAGGGGCTCGGACAGCGTCTGCAACGGGTCGAGCATGCACCTGCGCAGCGCGCCATGGTGTGGGCCCTGAGTGTGGCCCTCTTTATGCACGCAATGAACTTCCTGGCCGTGTCGTATTTCGGACAGATCATAATGATCTGGTTCCTGATCCTGGGACTGGCCGGAGCGCTGACGCCGACGCCAGTCACGGCAGAAGGTTGTTATTCGCGAACCGGTCTGCCGGTTATGGCGCATACGCGAGCCGGAGTACGGGCATGACCCAGGCACCGCACACTACACCTGTTGCGCCGGCCTGCCGCCCAGACGCCGCAGTCTGCGACGTGACCGTGATTATCGTCAGCTACAACACTCGGCTGCTCACGCTGCAGTGCCTGCGCTCCGTCTTGGCAGAGACGCGGCATTGCTCGCTTGAGATTATAGTTGTTGACAACGCTTCAGTTGACGGTTCAGCCGACACGATCGCCCGCCAGTACCCAGGCGTGATGCTGATTGCCAACCGCGAGAACCGCGGATTTGCGGCGGCCAACAACCAGGGCCTGCGATTGGCGCGCGGGCGCTACGTACTGCTCTTGAACCCGGATACTGTGATCCTCGACGGTGCCATCGATCGCATTGTGGCGTATGCCGACCAACGCCCGGAGCTGGGCATAGTCGGCTGCCAGGTGCTGCAAGACGAGCACACAGTCCAGCCCACTTGTTTCGCCTTTCAGACGCCGCTCAACCTGCTGCTCTCCTTCAGCGGGCTGAGCCGCCTCTGGCCCCGCAATCGCTGGCTCGCGCGCCCGGAGATGGGCTGGTGGGCCCGCGACAGCGAGCGCGAGGTGGACGTG
>JAAYXS010000280.1 GCA_012515775.1 Phycisphaerae bacterium | reverse complement strand
GCGCTGTTGAGAACGCTGGCCAGCGTTTCGTCCACGTACGCCCCCAGGTTGTAGAAGGGGATGACCACCGACAGCAGGTCCGGTTCCTCCTGCGGTCCCGGCTCGGCCGGCGGCGGAGGCGGCAGCAGGTCGGCCGGTGTCGTGGTCGGGAACAGCAGGCGTGGCAGATGCCGCGCCCGGACTTTTTCGTAGTGCTCCAGCCGGCGCGGCAGCACCCGCTGCGGATCGCACAGGCTGCGAATGCGCTCCTGCGCCCGGCGGCCGATCGCGACGCGCTCATCAGGGGTGAGGGTGAGCACCCGGCGAAGCTGTCGTTCCAGGTCGCCGGGGGTGTTCCAGTCAAAGATGAACCCGTTCCGCCCGTCTTCCGCCACCATTTCGGCCTGCCCACCCTGCGCCGACACTAGCGCCACGCGTCCGGCGGCCATCGCTTCGATGGATGTATTTGGGAAGTTCTCCCACAGGCTCGGCACCAGCGTAACGGCAGCGCGCCGCATGTGCATCGCGACCTCGTCGAAGGGCACGGTGCCGGCCAGGTTGAGGCGGCCGCATTCGATCCATCGGGCATAGCGCTCGCGCAGCAGCGTGCCGATGGTTTTGCAGCGCGGGGCGAAATCCGTATCGCCGCCCAGCATGGTCAGGCGGAAGTCCAGGCCCTCATCCCACAGCCGGGCGCACGTCTGCACCAGACCCATGACGCCCTTGCGGTATTCGAGCCGCCCCACGTATAGCAACTCCCCTGTCTGGCCCGGCTCAGGTTCGCGCTCGTAATCCGCGATGAACGGGTAAGGAATGACGCTGATTTCCAGGTCCCGCCCCAGTGAGCGCTGCACCTCGCTGCGCAAAAACTCGCTCGGGCTGAGCACGGCGTCGGCGGCGCGTAGGCAGAACTTCTCCATTTGCCCCAGCCAGTACTCGGGAAAGCGGTAGCGCGGCCACTGGTTAACCTGCATCAGGTCAAACTGGGCGCTGTGCATGTGGACCACGATCGGGATGTCGTCGAGCGGGCCGGATTCGGTCAGCTTGCGCTGCAACAGGAAGTAGCCGAGGGCCGCGTAGTCCTGCACCTCGATGATGTCCGGGCGTTCCGCGCCGCTCTCCAGTAGTCGGAACAGCTCCGCACCCGTTTGGTAGGCCAGCGCGGGACCAAAGCTCAACAGGTTATACGGAAAGGCGGGATGCTCATCGGGTCGCGCGGCGCCGCCTTCGGCCAGTCGCGCGTCACGGGTCGCGAAACCCACCGTCCGCACCCCAGGCGCGGGCCGGTCGTCAGTATCGGTCGCGCTGCGGTACAAGACGAGCGCCTCGTGCCCGGCCGCCCCCAGCGTGCGGGCGAAGTTGTCTACGTAGCGCCCGATGCCGCCGGCATGTTCATGCGGCAACTCGGACGTGACGATCCAAACGCGCATTCCTCACCTCCCGTTGCGTAATTGGGCTTCCAGCTCCGCTATGCGCTGGTTTTGCTGATGAATGTAGCGATTCTGGCGTTCCCATGCGCTGGCCAGGCGCTGGGCCTCAGCCCAGGTTTTTTCGCGGTCGGCTTCGAGCTCCCGAATGCGGGCTTCGAGCACCTGCCACTGCTTGCCCACTCGTGTGCTTTCGCGCCAAAGCCACTGCGCCTGCTCGTGGTATGCGATCGTCAGTTGCGCCAGAAAGGTGCTGAGCATTTCTAGACGCGAGCGCTGGTAATCCGCACTGCTTGCGGCGCTGTTGCAGGCCGACCCGAAAGAGAAACCGGCGGCGTCGAAAACGGGCTCCATCGCGGTCTACTCCAGATACCCCAGATCCGCCAGCCGGCGGCGGATGGCGTCCTGCTCCTCGGACTTGATTTCCTCACGCTGACACCCCGGCGGCGCCGCGTAGGAACTCACCGGCGGCAGCCCGCGCGGCGCGCCAGCGTGCAGCAGACCGGGTACCGCGCCACCATCCAGGCTGGCCGCGGGTGGGATTCCTACCAGGTCATAAACGCTGGGAGCGATGTCCAGCAGACTGACCCCGTCAACTCGCCCGCGCCGCCCGCCGCCCGAAACAATCAGTACAGCGGGTTCGGCATGGTCACCGCGACACAGGTCGGCGATGTGCTTGACCTGCGTCGCGTCGGCTGCCGTGGGATTAGTCCGGAAGCCGTGATCGGACAGAACGATCAGCCGATCGCCGGGAGCGAGTTGCCCGCGGATTTCGCCCACCCAGGCATCCGCGCGGGCGTAAGCCCGGTCGATCACCTCGCCATAGGCGTGCTGAAAACTTGGTGCGAGCGAATGTCCCTCCGTCCAAAATCCGTGCGAAACGAAGTCAATCGTACGATAGTAGATTGTTGCCAGCGTCCAGTCCCCACGCGGCAGCTCGCGCAGCAGTAGCCGGTGAAAACGCTCATCCCGAATGACCGGGTAAATCAAGCGGTATTCGAGCAGCCGTCGCTCATTCGCATCCCCGTCGCCGGCCAGCAGTCGCGCAATACTCTGCGGCGGCAGGGACGTGAATTCTCTCAGGATGCGCTCGGCTGACTTGCGCAGCTCGGCCTGCTCTGGGGCTCCCTGGCAGACCTGCTCGATCCCGACGTCGGTGCCAAGCCGGCCCTGTCCGCGCCGGTATGCGGCATAGTCGGGCGCCCCCAGGGCCCGCGCCATTTCATCCAGCCG
>JAAYXS010000033.1 GCA_012515775.1 Phycisphaerae bacterium | reverse complement strand
TGTCGCCGCTGATCTTGCTGCCATCCGCACGTACGATGTCGACCCACTTGTAACCCTCGGACGCCCCACCTTCAGCCAAATCCTCAAACTTGGGCTCGTGATCGGGGCCAAACACGGCCGCCTGCAGTTGCACAATATCCAGCTTGATCGGCGTCGGCGGCCAGGGTGGAGGCTGCTCGGCCGGGGGCGGCGGCGGCGTCGCGGTGACGAAGTTGTTGGCGATGGTCAGCACCTGCGGCTCGCTGCCGTCGGCGACGTTGAACCCAATCATGGGAACGAAGCCGTCGTTGTACAACGCGCCCCGGTCCTTTTCCCCAACCGGCTTGCCATCGCGCGTCCACCAGGACACGACGTCGATGACAATGTTCTTGTAGTCAACGTCGAAGAGCACGCCCATGTGAAGGATTTCACAGTACGGAATATAAACTCCGGGCTCCTTCATCCACCACGTGCACTCAAACCAGTAATCTTCCCCACCGAGGGGCGTGATCTCCCACTTGAACCCGGTGAAGGGGCCGTCCAAGTGATTGATGACCGTGGGTAATCCCACCAATGACTGAAGTTTCCCCTCAACATGAAAATCGTTCGGCCACAAGTCGGGGTCTCTGATGTCTTGGTGTACATCGAAGACTATTCCGGCCTGAATGGCCCAGGCCGCCGTGCTGCTTAGCAACCCGACAGCCACCAAGACACATGCCCTTGCCACTACTCTGCTGACATACATACTCGTTACCTCCTCAGGAGTGTGCTTATGGCTCCAAAACCAATCACGTATTGGATTGGAACCACGCCCGCCCTTATAACACCAGACTTAAGTTTGTCACGTGTTTTTTGCATGCGCTTTTGCGCAAAGTCGCATATTGCTGCTTAAGATTGCGCACTCGCGCAAAGTAAAGAGCGCACCAGTAGCATTGTGTTGCGCGTTCGCGCAAATACTCGCTCGCCAAGGTCGACTTTGGAACGCGCTAAGCTTGTTTTCCGCCTCGCAGTGTCGTTGATGTGAAAATCAGGATTGGGTAGCTCTTTTGATAATCCCGCTTTAAGACACGAATGTCCAGTGTATGCCCTCTAAAGGCACTCACCTGTAGTATCCCAGGCGAATACGTATAGCTGACTTCCGCGCGCACCACGCCCACTCACTGCGCGCGAGCCGTGCGTCCCGGCCGCATTATGCCCGCGGCGGCGTCACCGGTTCGTCGTGACCAAAGCGGTCCGTGCGATAGATTCCGAGGCTGCCGCCAAACGCCGCGGCCCCTGCTCCAATCAACAACATGATGAAAGCCCAGAACGAGGCTGCCGCGCTCCAATCGGCGATCTTGCCGCCCCATTCTTCGGCGACCTCTCCGGCGCGTTCGGCTGCCCCTTGCACTGTTTGCGCGCCTTGAGCCCACTGCTCGGCGTTGCGCTCAGCCTCGGGACGGGACATGCTTGTTTGGCTGACGAGGATCTCGATTACGCGCTCTTTGTCCTGCGCTGTGGCGCCGTCCGCGTCGAAGTAATTACCGAGTGCGGGTTTCAACTGGTCCCAGGCGCCTTCGGTTGCCTGCCAGCGCTGCAGCACAGCCTGTGACTGGCTGTAAACCTGTTCAGGCGTTTTCCCGCCGTTCGCAGTTTCGCCGTCAGGAGTTTTACCGTCGGCAGTTTTGGTGTCGGCGGTCTTGCTGTCTGCGGTTGCTTCGGCGCCCGTGCCGCTGACCGCACGCGCCCCGTAGGAGACGGTCCGGTCCAGCAGGTTGAACGCGCCGCCCATGATGTTGCCCGCCGTAGTGGTCAGCAGGTATGCCATGAAGAGAGTGGCCAGGCCCCACACCACCAGTCCATGGAGAGCGCCGTTTGTGCGACGGTGTACCCCCGCCAGGCGTGCGCTCGCCCAGCCACCAATGAACAGCGCGACGATGCCGGAGGCGAGCCACCAGATGTAGCCGGCAATGCCGAGACCGGCGAAGTAGCCCTCTCCTTTGCCCGGTTCGACCGCGGCCAGGCCGATCGCCAGGCCGAGCAGGCCCAACATAAGTTGGATCACGGTTACGAGCACTGCGCCCGCGAAAATCGCGCCCCACGAAACCGGGCGCGCCGTCCGCACTGGGGGTGTAGCGGCCCAGTTTGATGTTGGTCCGTGTACCGCCTCGGCCATGGAAAGCCTCCTGTGTGAATCGCCGCCGTGAAGCAGCGGCCCCGGGTGCCCACTGGATGATTGCCGGCGCTTGTGAAAAATCGCTGACTGAAGTGTAAAATCGGCGTCACCAGAGTAAGCGTGCCGGCCAAATGGGCAGCCGGAACACACCCCCAAATTCCAGACAGCACTGTTCAAAAGCTGGCGTATTCGTGATGCCCCGGCCTGACAAACACATTTATGATGAGCCAGACTATCAGGCTGATTAGGCCGAGCACGACTGCCCCCAGGGCATAACCCCGGCCGACAAGGAGGCCGGCGGAGCGCTCGATGCTTTTTTGAGCTGTCAGTCCGAGCAGTACAGATACCAGGCCCAACGGGAAGGCGCACGGCTGAATGACTAGCGATACCACAGCCAGGATCAGCCCCAGAACGGCTTGAACGCTGGTACGCGAGCGCGTGTCGCTACGGGCCGCGCTGGTTTCGGCGCCGGCGGGCTGAGATTCGCTCAGCGCCTGACCACATACTGGGCAAAATCGTACGGGCGTCGGCCCGCGTTGCTCGATCGTTCTGTGACAACGCTCGCACTGGCGTGCCTGGGGCGTCATGGCGGCTCCATCAGGCCCGAAGTTCCCGCAGCACGGCCACGCCGGCAGACAGCCCCAGTCGCGCTGCGCCCGCCTCGATCATAGCTAACGCGGAGGCGGCATCGCGAATTCCGCCGGCCGCCTTAACGCCAAGCGGGGCCGCATGTCGGTGCAGCAGCGCCACGTGCCCGACGGTCGCGCCGCCGGCCGG
>JAAYXS010000279.1 GCA_012515775.1 Phycisphaerae bacterium | reverse complement strand
TGGGAGGGCGACGCGGTTGGTCCGGTCTATGGCACGTCAGTGGCGCTCATAATCCTGCAGTTACCTTATAAGAACTTGCCGATCATGCAGCGCTGAGAACTCGCAGTCGTGAGGGCGAGGGCTCGACCCTGCTCGAAGCTTCGCTTTCAAGCAGTGGCGCACGCCGGGTGGTTCGGACAGTTACCTCTCTTCGGCCAGTGAGCGGTAGTACTGTTCCACCAATTGGCGGTAACGCGAGGGGAAACGGTCACGCAGCGAATCGAGGATGCGCTCACGCTGCGCGGGCGGAAGCTGGCCCCACATCTGGCTCGGATCGGCCGCGGGCGCGCGGTGTAATTCGCCGATCGGCGCGGCTCCGGACTCCGGCGCCTCCGATCGTTCGCGCGGAGCCCCGGGCCGCTTGTCCTGCGCGGCGCGCCGCTGGCCGGCGCCGTCCTGGCTTTTTTCACGTTCCTGCGCTTCTTCCACAAGCTTGTCGAGCAGTGCAACCGCTTCGTCCTGGCGCGAGCGCACGCGCTGCGTCGCATCCGCAACCGTGAGCCGGGCGGCCGAATAACTCATGAGCATCGCCACCTCGTCCAGCGTGCCGCGCTCACGCCGCTCGATCTCGAGCCGCAGTTGCCGCGCGCCCGCCTGTACCGGCTCAGGCGCGTCCGGCACCTCGGCCTCCAAGCTCTGCAGCGTTTGCAGGGCCTCAGCGAAGCGCAGATTACTTGCTTCGCAGTACGCGCGCATGAAACGCAGATGACTGGCGTACGGCGTGTACTGCTCCAGCGCCTCCGGCCGGCCGGCCGCCGGTCCGACGGCGTTTCGCAACTCGTCCTCCGCCTCCTCCAGCAGGCCTTGCTCAATCAGGGCCCGCGCATAGAGGTACTGTGCGTTGGCGGCCAGAAACGGATCGCGGCTTTCGCGCAGCGGCCCGGCCAGGCGCTGCATGTCGCCATAGCGCTGCTCGTCAAATGCGTCCAACGCCTCGCGATAATCAGCGTACAACAATGCGAGCGCGTCCGGCACGAAGCTTTGCGGCATGCTCTGCTGATAACTTTGCCAAGCCTCGCGCACCGCCTCCGCCGTACGGGCGTAGTCGGGCCCCAGCGTGCCGACGTGCTCCAGAAAGGCCCTATTCAGCCGGTCGATTTGTGGGCGGGCGGGCTGCGTCGTTGCAGTCTGCGTGGCCGCTGGCTGACCGGCCGCGACCGTCGGCCAGAGCATCAGTACGCTGATCGCCAGACCCCGCAGCGCGGACGCAAAATGTCTCACGCGACGGCCGCGCATCTCACTTCCTTTCATTCATTTGCCGCGCTATTTCTACCAGGCGCCGTTGCCGTGCGGCCAAGCGCGCCAGCTCCGCGGCGGCCTCAGGCGACGCGGCGCTGTCGGCCGAAAGGTCCGCGGTCCGCTGGTTAATCCGCACCTGGGCGGAGCGCAACAGCATCAGTTCCACGGACTCGGGCAAAAGCGACTGGCGGCCGCCTTGACCGTCCTGATCCGGCGGTTGCAGCATGTTCTGGAGTTCCTGTTTTCGGCGGACCTCAATGGCGCCGACGACTTCCTCAAGCGCCGCCAGCACCTCGGCGATTCTCCGCTGCGTCTGTACGCCAGTGTCGGACTGGTCGAGCCGGTCGGCGATATCCTCCATGTTGCGCGCCAAGTCTCCAGTCAACTCCGGCAGCAGCACCGTCGTGCCCTCGCTGACCAGGATGCGCGCCACGTCGGCACAGTCCGCGGCCACGGCGCGCTGCGTCTGCGCTGTTTCCGACAACTTGAGCTGATCCGGCCTTTGCCAGCCGCGCGGCGCCTTCTCGTGCAGAGCGCTCACGTCGTCGCGGATCTGCCGCTGGCGCGCCAGCATGCTCTTGAAGCGCGCGTCCAGCGCAGTGAGCGTCTCCTCCAGTTCCTCGCGCCGCACTTGGCGCAACGCATCGTCCAACTCATCCAACGCCCGCTGCAACTGTTCCAGTGCCGCTTCTTCCTCAGGCTCGGCCGCACGCACGCGCTGCTCCGCCAGCCGCTCCGCCGCTTTCTGCATGCTCCGTTGGGCGTTGCCCACCTGTCGCTGGCCCGGCGTGCCCAGCCCTGCTTTGCCGGGTTTCGGGCTGAGCTCCTTTTCCAGTCCGCCGGCCCGTTGCGCGAGGGCGCGTTGCTGCTGCTCCAGTTCGTGCACCTTGGCGCGCTCGGCCAGACGTTGCGCCTGCTCCCGCAGACGGCGCACAGTGCGGCGCAACTGCTCCTCGGCGGCCTGCTGATCCAAGCCGGCCTCGGCATCCTCCTGTGCTTCGAGTCTTTCTGATGCGGCCCGCATCTTCGCGGCCGAGTCCTGCGTTTCGCCGGCAGACTGCTCCAGAGCCGCGGCAACCTCAGCCTGGTCCGTCTGCTGGCGCAGCTTGTCCAATTCACCGGCTTGCTGTTCCGTGCTGTCTGCGAGTTCCTGCTGCTCAGCGCCGGTGGCCTGCTTGAGCAGCTCGGCTTGCCGCTCGGCGAGGCCCTCCAGCGCATCCGCCTGCTCGCGCAGCCGCCGCGCCAACTCGCCGTCCGGCGCCGCGGCCTGCGTACGGTAGAGCTGCTCGAGCTGCTGCTGCATTAAGCTCTGGATTCCGCGTTTTAGCCGTTCGAGGCGCTCGCGCTCGGCGCGCTTGCGATCGAAGTCGCTGCCGGTGTCCTGGAGCTGCTGTAGAATCTCCTCCAAGTCGGCCAACAATTCGCCCTGGGCGCGCTCGGCGGCGCTGTAGTCGCCCGACTTTACCAAGAGCACGATGTCATCCAGCCGCCGCTTAATCTGCTTCTGCCCGCACAGGTCGGTCGCAGTCCGCAGCCGGTCGGCCTTGTCCGGTTCACTTTCGGCCAGCACGCGCGCCAACAGCGTCATGCGGCTCTCAAGCTCCTGCAGCCGCTGGCGAACGTCCTGCTGGCGCTGCAGCAGCGTTGGCTGCGTGCCGGCGGGCTGAGCCAAGGCGCTTCTCGGCGCCACGTGAACCAGCAGCGCGCAGCCGGCTATCAGCAAGGCGGCGCAGCGTGTCGGCCTGACGCAGAACCCAGAATTCCCTGCTTCCGCTTTCATTCTCACGCCTTACGGGGCAGCTCCTTGGGATTCAGCCGGCGGATCATCCGGGCCGAGGATGTCATCAAGCTGTTGAGCCACGGCTTCCAACGTGGCGCTGCGCACTTCCGCCTGAGCCGCAATCGTCGATTCCAGAAGCGCCACGGCCTCGCGG
>JAAYXS010000278.1 GCA_012515775.1 Phycisphaerae bacterium | reverse complement strand
CTATGCGTCATCAGGATGTTGAGCATAGCACTGTCGCCCACCCCCGCCAAACCGGGATGCGTATACGGAAAACGCCGTACTCCAGGGAAGGCTATGCGCTTCGTGCCTCCGGTGCGCCGCATGCACCAGTTCGAGCGCATGGGACACGTTTTCGGGGGACGGGACATCGGCCCATGTCCACCGGCGCCGTGCCGGAGTCGCGGACAGACCCGGATTCATTCGTCTTGAAAACGCTCTCCGGGCAAGACCAGGGGAAGTAGTTCCGACAATTCGATCGGATTCGCGATCGTGCCGGCTTGCCTGCCCCAGAAGAGGGCCCAGTCGTCATGGGTCTCAAAATCCACGGGTTCCCCGGGCACGCTCCAGAGTTGGACCAGCGCACGGCGGCTCACGTACCGTGTTCTCAGGTCTCCCGATTTCAGATTTTCGATCAGGGCTGGGGTTGCCTCTTTCGCCCCGAGAGCCCCGAGCGCGTCCGCAGCGGCGATGCGGACCGCCGGCACAGGGTCGGCAAGCCCGCGCGCTATCTGGTCCACGGCTTCGAAATCCCGGTTCGTTCCCAACAAGGCAATCGCCCTCGCGCGGACGCCGCCATCGACATGCGAGCAGCATTCCAGAAGCAAGGGCCTGGTCTTGCCAAAATCCAGACTGGCGAGAACATCGAGGACGCCGGGAACAAACCGCGGCGACAGCGACGGCAGGTAGTGCTCGAAATACAGGAACAGATCCATCTCCCGGCCTTTCGCGATCAAAGCGTCTCTGGCCCGCGTGCTGATTTCGGGGTCCGACGACTGCAGAGTGCGCATGATTTTCATGATTTCCGCGCGTTGCTGGAGGGTCAGGCCCGTTTCTTCGAGATGTTTTGCATTGCGCTTCGCCCACCGCGCCTGGAGCGCCTGGTCATCGAGACGGCCCGTCTTGTCGTTCTCTTCGATGCCGGCCACTTCCTCCCGCCGGAGGGCGATGCTCCGGCCGTCGACAATTACGACCATTCCACCCCCGGGAGTCTCCTGAACCTGACCGTCTATCGTAACGCCATTCGTCATGGTGACCGTGTCAGCGCCGATGGATCGGACAGGAACCAGCAGGGCGCCCAGGGCGGCGAGCGCGAGCGTGACTATGCATGGGGGCAGTGCCTTTCGCATCCTGTGAATGCTCCTAGTGCTCGTTCGTACGGTACACGAGCCGTGCAAATGTCACTTGAGTGGGATCCTCAATATTGAGGAAGCGCCGGACACGGCGGTCGTACAACAGCGTGAGGCCTACCGTGTTGCCTTCTCCCGGGATCAACATGCCCAGGTCAGCGGCCACCAGACCGCCCCGCAGCCTCATCGCCCCGTACGCATACGACCCGTGACGCGTAAAACTGCGCGTAAGGGCAAACACGGCGTTGTTGCTGTAAACCAGCCCGTCGAACTGGAAGGGCCGGCCCGAGGCCGGGCGCGTCTGCTCATCGTTCCACCAGATCTGGCGCAGCGTGTCTTCAGAAATCCAGTTGCCCGCCGGATTCATAAAGTGCAGTGTTGCTCTGTTCAGAATGTCCTGGGGAAGTCCGTTGTCCGCCAGATAATCCGCGAGCAGCCTGACCCCGCCGCCCGCTTCATCGTAACGCACGGAATGTTCATCGGGGGAATCATACATGTAGATACTCGATGCCTGACTTTCCCGCAGTCCGTAGAATCGCGGGGTATAGGAGGGGTCGGCCAGCGCCTTTTCCAGCTCCAGATTATTGAACAGCATCAGCTCCGACGTCGTGAAGCTGTACTGCTGGCCGGTGCGCGTCACAGATTTGCCGCCATCCACCATAGTGGACTGAATCGTGCCGGCATCCACAACGCCCGGATCGAAATACCCGTACTTAATGGTTTGGGTAACATTTTTCTTGCCGACTCTTTTCGTGACATTTTTCGATTTGGCTGCTTGCCGCACTTGAATACTGAGCGTTGTGTCAGGAAACTTGCTCGTGTCCGACGTGTGGTTCTTGCCCCGTATGGTCAGATAATCACCCATCATCACACTGCCGCCCGAGGCAACAGCCAAGCCGTTCTCCGTCCCGTCGGCCGCCAGGCCGAACTCGCCCGGGGCATCCGCATAGGTCACGTCTCCCGTCACATACGTGTTGCCGCGCACCAGCAGCTGT
>JAAYXS010000277.1 GCA_012515775.1 Phycisphaerae bacterium | reverse complement strand
GGGGCCGGCTCCGTCGGGGGGAGAGTACGGCGGCGATTATCAGACCGTGTCGGACGCCCGGCAGTCAGCGGCTCATCAGCGTAACGCGTCACGACGGCCTGCACCAGCTTATGGCGAATTATATCGACTTCCGTCAGGCGAAGAATAGCGATCCCCTCCACGCCGCGCAGCCGGCTAACCGCGTCCACCAGTCCGGAGGCCTGCCCGGGCTCCAGGTCGATCTGGCTGTCGTCACCGGTCACGATCATCTTGCTGTGGTGCCCAAGGCGGGTTAGGAACATCAACATCTGCGAAGGCGTGCAGTTCTGGGCTTCATCGAGAATGATTACCGCATTATTGAGCGTTCGACCGCGCATGTAAGCCAGCGGAATCACCTCGATGATGTCGTTTACCATGAACCGCTTGAGCTGGTCGAACGTCATCATGTCGTGCATGGCGTCGAACAGCGGGCGCAGGTAGGGGTTCACCTTCTGCTGCAGGTCGCCGGGCAAAAAGCCGAGCTTCTCGCCGGCTTCGACAGCCGGGCGGACGAGAACGATCCGGTTGGTATGCCCGGACTTGAGCAGGCTTACCGCGACGGCGACGGCCAGGTAGGTCTTGCCGGTACCGGCCGGCCCGGAGCAGAACACCATGTCATAGTCGAGCATGGCGCGGACGTAGCCGCGCTGGCCCTCGGTGCGCGGGGAGATAACGACATGCGGCGTGAATACCGCCAGCGCCTCGCCGGACGGGCGCTCCTGGGCGCCTGCGACGTCGGCCAGGGTTTGTTCGAGGGCGCGTTCGTCGATGTACTCGCGGCCGCGGATCAGCTCCTGCAGGCGTTCGACGACCGCCGCCGCGCGAGCGACTTGGGTCGGCTCGCCGACGATGCGGACGGTGTTATTGCGGGCCTGGAGCTGAACGTCGAGCGTCTGGCGAATGCGGCGTAAATAGGCGTCGCCGGGGCCGAATAGGGCGGCCCGCTTATGTGGCTCCTTTAAGGTCAGGGATAATTCCATCTACTATAGGTTATCCGGGCCCGGAGCGGCTGACCATGGGGGCTGAGCCACTGACTGTCGGGGGGCAGCTCAGCCGGAGGGGGCGGAATCAGCCGGCCTCGATTCAGCCGGCCGCCCTTACCAGTGGGCGTGGCCGAGCCCGCCGTCCGGCTTCAACCGGCGAAGCCCGGCCTGCGCCTTCCTACACTTCGCGACCTACGACTGGCCTAGCGCCTCCGCACCAGCATCAAGGCGGCCATCGCCAGCAGTCCCAGCGAGGCGGGCTCAGGGACCCAGTTGACTTGCATCGCATCGAAAATGAGGCCCCAACCCAACCCGGAATTCGGCGTCATCACGATTCTGGAAATCGGCGTATCGCTGTGCCACCCCTGCCAGCCCCACGTCACCGGCTCGACGGTCAGCGGGAGCGTACCGATCAGCGCTCCGGATGCGTCGCTGAACGTGATTGTGCCGTCTCCCACGGCCGCGTTCGTCGTGATATACGTTCCGAAGTCGGTCACGGGGTCCGCAAACTCGAAGATGGTATCGCCGGTCGTCGTGCCACCCATCCAGTCGCCCACAAATGGCGTCACGGTGCCGCCGGAGCCTGGCCAGGAATTGGTGATGACGACCGTGTGCGAAAAGGAATCGTCCATCGAGCATCGGCCACCGAAGATTTCGACCGGGGACGGATGCCCGCCGGGTGTAAGCCCGTCCTCAAAACCTTCTGTGGAATAGCCGGTGAACTCCGGAATTGGAACGACGTCCGCCGACGCCAAGCTTGCCGCGCACAGCAGCGAAGCAATTACAAACACATGCCGCAAACTCATGCTTCGACCTCCTATGTAGACTTGTCTGCCTTTCCTGCCCGCAGCGCCGCGGGCCTTCAACAATTAAAATACCCTGAAGAGCAATTCCATGCAAGCTTTTTTTTGGAAAGCTCAAAAAATTTCCCGCTATATCCGATAACTCGCCGCGCCGCTTTGTCGCCGCCATCGCGCGAATGCGGACCAAAGCGTCCACAACTTATCGGTACATGATCGAGGCGCGCGTGTACATGAGCATCTAAGCACCTGCCCCGACGCTACCCCAAACCGCGTTTTTGTACGGGCCGCCTGATCACCTGACCACCCGCCGATCCCGCCAGGCGGCGAGCACGCGCAGTCCACACCCACTCGTATTTCCAGCTTTGCTCTCGAAACCGAAGCTCAAAACCCCAACTACCATAACTCCGGTAGTGGAGAACAGGCGATGCTGGCCAGCCAACACGCGTTTTTCAGCAACATCCTCGACTACGCCGGCATGTTTCCGCCGGCGCAACTGCCGCTGGACGCCTCAATCCGCAACTACCTGCAATACCAGTCCGAGGCGGAATCCTGGCTGCTGGCGCGCTTCATTTGCCCAGCCGGCCGGCTGCACGACCTGCGGCCATACATTGCCGAACACGTCGGCAGCGGATCGCCACTGCGAATATCCGTGCTCGGTAGCGGCGGCGATAGGGCGGCGACTTTTCTGGACAATCTGAATAGCGATTTGAAGGCCACGGCGGACTTCCGGCAGGAGTTCGGCCCCGCGGTGGCGGTAGAGTGCTTTGAGGCGCGCCTTCCGGCCGGAGATTTGCTGGAGCCCGCTGACTTGCTGAGGATGACCTCCGCTACCTTCGCCGCCAAAGGTTCGGCGGCGCTGCCGCGCTTCTTCGAGCTGCCGGCGACCGCCAACTGGCCCCGCATCGCAAACGCCCTGGCCGCACTCCATCACACCGCCTCACCCGAAGGACAGGGCGTGGGCGACGGACGTGCCTTGAACGGCCTGAAGCTGCGCTGCGGCGGAAGCGAGCCGGCCGCCGTTCCTTCGGCCGCCCAAGTTGGGACTGCCATTGGAGCCTGTCTGTCCGCCAACGTTCCGCTGAAGTTCACCGCTGGTCTGCATCAGCCCGTGCGGTGCGTGGCTCCGGCGCTCGGAGCGCGCGTGCACGGTTTTCTAAATCTGTTCGCGGCCGGCATCCTCGGCGCTTCGGCGGGCCTGGAGTACGACGAGCTGGTGGCGATAATCGAGGAAGAGGACGTTACTCAGTTCATTTTCTCCGATGATCTCTTTGCGTGGAACGGCGCGAAGGCCACAGTGAGCGAAATCGCCCACGCGCGTCACCGAAATGTCATCAGTTTCGGAAGTTGCAGTTTTGACGAACCGCGCGACGGATTGCGCGAACTGGGATACCTCTAACAATGGCTGAAAACATCATGCGTTCGACGCGCAGTGAACAGCGTTCGTTCATTGAGACGGATCCGGAGTCGCATTTTCCAATACAGAATTTGCCGTACGGCGTCTTCAAAAGACCCGGTGAAGAATCGCGCGTAGGGGTAGCGATCGGCGATATGGTCCTGGATTTGGCAGCACTCGAAGAGCGCGGGTTCTTCGAAGCCGCCGCACCCGGCGCGACGCCTCTCTTTCGCCGTCCGTCGCTGAATTACTTCATGTCATTGGGGCGGCCCGCCTGGCGACGGGTGCGGGCGATCATCAGCCGGCTCTTGAGCGCAGACGAGCCCAGGTTGCGCGATGATCCCGAATTGCGACGGGCCGTACTGCTGCCGCAGGCGAGCGTTGAAATGTGCCTGCCCGCCGAAATCGGCGACTACACTGATTTTTACTCCTCGCTCGAGCACGCCATGAACGTGGGCACCATGTTCCGGGGCCCGGAAAACGCGCTGCCGCCAAACTACCGCTGGATGCCGATCGCCTATCACGGCCGCGCCAGCTCGATCGTCCTCAGCGGCGCCGATCTGCACCGCCCGCGCGGCCAGACGCGACGCGAGCCCGGGGCCGCGCCGGAATTCGGGTCCAGCCGGCGGGTCGACTTCGAGTTGGAGATGGGCTTTTTTGTCGGGCCGGGCAACGAACTGGGCCGCCCGATTCCCGCCGACCAGGCCGCCGAGCACATCTTCGGCTTGGTCCTGGTGAACGACTGGAGCGCGCGCGATATCCAGCAATGGGAATATGTCCCCCTGGGGCCGTTTCTTGCGAAGAACTTCGGCACATCCATTTCACCCTGGGTAGTCACGCTCGATGCCCTAGAGCCGTTCCGCTGCGCCGGTCCAGAGCAAGACCCGCCCCCGCTGCCTTATCTCCGCAGCGAGGGCAAGCAGGCCTTTGATATCCACCTGGAGGTAACACTACAGCCCGCGGGCAGCCCGCTTCCGCACGTAATCTGCCGCTCAAACTACAAGTACCTCTATTGGAATATGTGCCAGCAACTGGCGCACCACACTATCACCGGCTGCAACCTCCGCCCGGGTGACTTGCTGGCCTCCGGCACGATCAGCGGCCCGGCCCCGGGTTCCTACGGCAGCCTCCTGGAGTTAGCCTGGCGCGGAGAACGGCCGCTCCAACTGCCGAATGGCCAAAGGCGCAGCTTCATCGAGGACGGGGACCGCATGGTAATGACCGCCTGGTGCCAGGGCGACGGCTACCGCGTAGGCTTCGGCGAACTGACGGGGCGAATTCTTCCGCCTCTTGATCCCTCGATCCCTTGATCCCTACCTATTTGCTAGTCCACGTTGAATCGCCCGCGCGCGTCACCCACGACGTGTGATAGTCCTTGTCTTCGAGGCCGGCCGCCACCGTCGTCAGCCGCAACGGCTCATGCGTGTCGCACATAACTGCCAGCTCGTTCGTCCGTTCGGTGCCGATGGATTTCTCGTACGTTCCCGGATGCGGCCCGTGCGTTACGCCCTGCGGGTGCAGGCTGATTGACTCAGGGCGAATACCCTTGCGAGACGTGAAGTCGCCGGCCACGTAATACAGCACCTCGTCCATATCCACGCTCGAATGCGCGTACGGGCAGGGGATCGCCTTCTCGTGGTAATCAACCTTGCGCGGCACGAACGAACACACCACGAAACCTTCGCCTGAAAAAGTCGTGTGAATCGTGGGCGGCAGGTGAACCAGGCCCGTCTT
>JAAYXS010000032.1 GCA_012515775.1 Phycisphaerae bacterium | reverse complement strand
TCGGCATGATTTCGCGCAGCCGGGCCGCCGCCTCTGCCTCGTACGTTTGGCGATAGAGGTCGCGGCCTTCCGGCGGCAGGCGCTCGAACAGTTTTGTCGCCTGTCGCCAGATGGGGTAGTAAGTGCGACCCGGAGGGGCGATAACCAACTCGTTCCCCATGCTCATCAGCCGTTCGCGAAGCGCAAGAACCAGCCGCCAATCCGCCTGCTGAATGGCCTGCTCCACGCGTGAAAAAAGCAGCATGGCTTCATTGTTGGCGGGGACGGTAGCCGTCGTGCTGTCGGGGGACTCGTGAGGAGGAAATGCCAGTAGTTGGCGTGGCGCCGCAAGGAGCGTGAATCCAACGCCAAGCGTCAGCAACCGGCAGAAGCGAGCGCCGCGCTGCGCACCATTCTGCCAGCCGGCGCTACCGCCGATCCTGGCGACAGTGAATCTGCCGAGCATGTGCGAATCGTAACGACGGCGCACGAAAAGATCATGGGCCAAATCAGGCCCTGGCCCGCGCAGATTGCGTTTTCCTGAAGAATGCCGGCTCGCGGCGTCCTTGGGGTTTACGGGAAGGATGCTACCGGCGCGAACGGGTCGCCGTCGCAAAACGGCGGATACGTACAGGCCGGGTCAATATCCGGGTTAATGCCCGGCCCTTCATAGCCGGACGTCAGGAACCGGTACGCCGTCCGGCTCATGTTGAGGACTGATTCGCCATAGTTGAAGTTGGCGAAATATTGGGCCGCCGTACCAAGCGAACATCCCCCGCCAAAGACGACCCCAGCGGAAGCCAAGCCGAGCGTCAGGCGAATCAAGCGGTTTCGGATACGCGACATTGAGAGTCTCACAATTTCACGGGAGCGTGGCGTTGGGACAGTCAGCCAGAATCACAACGGGGTCGCAGAAGTTAAAGTAAGTACCGCCGGTGCAGTTCACCACCGAGCAGAAATCAAATGAGGTCAGCGCTACGTCGGTCCAGAACTCGTTGCACCCGAAGGAAAACTGAAACATCGTGCCCGCGCTGAACGCTGCCAGCAGGGCCACCCTCTTGAAGCGCCGCGACCTTAGCATTTCTCACTCCGGATTTCTTCTGGACCAACCTCCAACAGCCGCAGTATACGCACCCGCTGAACGGCCATCAAGTCTCGGCCATGGTGTTCGGCCATCGGCGTCGGGCCGCTGCTCGCGCCGCCAAAGCGCCCAAATAAGGCCCGGACTTGAGCACTTTGCGGAGTCCGCAGAATGCCCAAGTCCCGGGCGATAGTTTCGCGTTAGCGCCTTCCCGAAGGCGTTCAGCCTCGCGAAGAAGGCGCTGGCGCCAACAAGTTATCCGGGCAGTACGCCAACGTCTTCCAGAATGTTGGTGACGTTGGAGGTGAACTGCGAAGCGCCCAACCACCACTGCCAGTTGAGGCAGCCGTTCGCAAACAGCACGCCCGACGCCATAAGGACCAACAACGCTTTCTTCATCTCTTTCTCCTTGGAACTTCTTTCACACTTTCCGCTCGCGGCCATGTTCGCTGACGCGAACGGCTACGAAGCGCTACTACGTCGTCCTAGCCCGTAACCGCACCTTATCGGCGGTTGCCGGACCGGACCTTTCGAAAGCAGTATCAGAAGCCGGAAAGCGCCCTACCCCGATAGGGCTGCCGGTTCTGACCGCACCATTAAACAGGGGTTACAGTTTATGGAGGGGGCGATGCGACGCAAGGCCCTGGCGAGTAAATTCGGCGATATCCTCCGGAACCGGTTTCGCGATTCCACGCTCGCAAATTATGCCCGTTATCAGCGCCGCAGGTGTGACATCAAATGCCGGGTTTAAACAAGAGACGCCGCGCGGCACCACCTCCGCCCCCCCGCAAGTGCGCACTTCCGAAGCGTCGCGCCGCTCAATTGGAATCTCTGCACCGCTTTTCAGCGAAGGGTCGAACGTGCTCAGCGGCGCAGCTACATAAAAAGGAATTCCATGGTGCCGCGCCAGCACCGCCAGCCCATAAGTCCCGATCTTGTTCGCCGTATCCCCATTGGCCGCAATCCGATCCGCTCCGACTACTACCAACTGAATCTTTCCCGCTTGCATTAAGCTCGCGGCGGCGTTGTCGCACAGAACCGTAACCTCAATGCCGGCCGCCTGAAGCTCGAAGGCCGTGAGCCGCGCCCCCTGCAACAAGGGCCGCGTCTCGTCCGCGTAAACGTGAAAACGCCGCCCGCGTTCGTGCGCGACATAGAGCAACGAGAGGGCTGTTCCGTATTGAACCGTCGCCAGCCACCCGGCGTTGCAGTGCGTCAGAACGCCGCCGCCCTCCGGAACCAGGTGAGCTCCGGCTTCACCGATCTTGCGGCACGCCTCCATATCCGCTCGCGCCAGAGCGTGCGCTTCCGCCAGCATCGCCTCCCAGGCTGCTTCAGCAGTCTCCGCCGCCTTTGCGGCCGCTCCGACAACTCCTATCGCCCATGCCAGATTTACCGCCGTCGGACGCGACGCCGCCAAATATTCGCTAACCTCGCGCAATTTTTGCTCGAACAACGGCCGGTCCGCTTGCCGGTATTGGCGCAGGCCGAGGCACAATCCGTAAGCCCCCGCGATCCCGATGGCCGGCGCCCCGCGAACCTGCAACCTCTGAATTGCCTGTCGAACCTGATCGGCGGTGGTGCAGTCAAGCAGCTCCAGCCGGCTGGGCAGAAGCGTTTGATCGATGAGCCGCAGGCACCCGTCCTTCCCGCCGATCCACTCTAGCGTGGGCGGCAGCAGTTTGCGCTGGTTATCGACCTCTGCCAAGAAAATACCCTCACTCCCACCGTCGCGCGCCTCTGCGGCGCAGACCGAATGCCGGAGCTTGGAGTGCCCCGGTAACGATTTCCTTCACAATTACTCGCCGGTTTGCCTAGCCCCCAAGCGGCGACACATCTTCTTCGGCTGCACTCTCGCCGCGGCCTTCGGGCCAGTCGCGCTGCCCTCCGCCCCGCTTGGGACTTATTTCGGCGTCTAGCGGCTCCTCGCGCTCGCTCGCTCCAGGAGTCAAGTCGTCGACCAGTTCCTCAAACTGCTCATCCGGGGACTCGTCTTGCGCTGGCTCCGCTGGCGGAGATTCGTGAGTGACCGCCATCACCTCGGGCGAATCGCCCAATTCCGTGCTGGTGTGCGTACGCGTGACAAAATCGATGCTCGGCCGGAATTGCTTGCTGGCGTCATCCGAAAACTTGTCCTCGGCCGATGTCTCCGTCGCCTCGGGCACGAAGGCCGACCCGTCCGCTGGACCCTCTCCCGAGCCTTGCGCGCCGGTCTCAGCAGTGGGCGTCGCATCTCTTCCTGCAGCCGAACCGGACTCGCCCGGCGTCTCTTCGGCCGCCGTTCCCGCCGGCTCAGCGGTAGCGACCGCTTCCTCTTCCGGCGGCAGGCCGGCAGCAATCCGCGCCGCGCGAGCCTTCTCGGCCGCTTCCTTCTCCTCCTCCTGCTTGATGGCCTCTTCGCCCGCGGCTTCGACGATGCGCTCTGCCAAGGCGGGCTCAAGCTGCAGCTCGTTCACGAGCGGTTCCGGCCCAACCTCGTCCAAATCGCCGACCGAGACCACGCCCATCGCGACCAGTTGATCGACGATCATGTCCGTGGCGCCCTCCACGCTCTTCACCACGCGCTCCAGCGACTCCAGGTGCTTGTTGTATTCGGCGGGCGTCAGAATATCGACATCCCACCCGGTCAGGCGGGCCGCCAACCGCACGTTCTGCCCACGTTTCCCGATGGCCAGCGAGAGCTGATCCTCCGCAACCACCACCGTCGCCTTGCCCAACTCGAAGCACAGCGCGATTTCCTGCACTTCGGCGGGCTTGAGCGAGTTCTGAATCAAAATCTGGCTGGACTCATTCCAGCGCACGATGTCAATCTTTTCCCCGCCCAACTCCTCCACAATATTCTTGATTCGGCTGCCGCGCACTCCGACGCACGCGCCGACGGCGTCAACCTTCGAATCAATGCTGCTGACGGCGACCTTCGTGCGGTACCCGGCCTCGCGCGCCAGCGCCTTGAGCTCGATGATTCGTTCCGCGACCTCCGGCACCTCCAGCTCGAACAGACGCACGATAAATTCCGGGTGCGAACGCGACAGAATGATCTTGATCTGGTTGGGCTGATCCCGAACGTCGAGGATCAGGACGCGGATGCGCTCGCCCACCTGGTGCGTTTCGCCGGGGATTTGCTCGCTGCGCGGCAGAAAGCCCTCGGTCCGGCCCAGGTTAACGATAAAGCTGCCGCGTTCCTCGCGGACGACGGTGCCGGTCACAATGGTCCCGCGGCGCTCGGTGAATTCCTCAAAAATGCTGGTACGTTCGCGTTCGCGGGTCTTCTGGATAATGACCTGCTTGGCGGTCTGGGCGGCGATGCGGCCCAACTCGCGTTGCAGGTCCACCGGCTGGCCGTTCACGGTGGCCGTTATCTTGCCGGACAGCGGATCTAATTGCACCTGGGCGTCGGCCGTCTCATCATGGGCCTTTCGAATCGCGCTGGCCATGGCGTTCTCAAGGTCGGCGACGAAGGAATCGCGGTCGATGTTCTTGTCGCGGCAGATGCTGTCGATGATGCGGAGCAGATCTTGGCTCATAAGAGTCTCGCTGCGTTCAATTCCGGTCGTCCGGCAGGCCCAAGCCCGCCTGTCTCGCTTACTCCAACAAAAAGGGCCGCTATTCGCGACCCAACCGAGTCCTTTCGGACTACGCCCAACTTTACGGCCGCAAGCCGGCCTTAGCCGACCTTCTGGGCCCCGATCGGGCCACCTGCACCTCAGGCCCTCACCTCAACATCAATAGTCTAGCCGATTCGGGCCGGCTTGCCCAGTGGAAGTCCGGAAATCGTCCGCGGCGGCTGCGACGGGCACCGCGGCTCCTACCCGCACCACTCAGTCATCGAATACCGAAACGCCAGGGCGCCCTGTACCAAGAGCAGGAAGCTGATCAGCGCCGTACGCGCCCCCCACGACCACTCGCGCATGCACCACGCCGCCAGAACCACGAACGTCGGGACGGCTACTGCCAAATAACGGCCGATGGGCTCGATACCGAACACTGCCCCGCCACACGCCAGGTACGCGTGCAGGAAAATCAGCGGCCCCAGCATGAGCAGCGGCCGAAAGCTGCGCGGCACACGCTTCATGCCCGCCAAGCTCACGAACAGGATGAACAAGATTATCGGCACGTTCCACATCAGCGGATTGGCCGCGACGATCGGGCCGCGCGGATACGGCAGGAAAAAGGCGCCGAAATATTTGAGCTGTTCAAAGACGCGGCTGAAAGTCAGGAAGCCAAGCCAATCGGCCCGCCGTTGATCCTGGACCCAGTACTTGAAATTGGCGCTGTAGACAAAGGGCGTGCCATAACGGACCGTCAGAAATATCGCGTATGCCACAATCCCGCTGACGCTGACGAGGGCCAGCGGCACCAGCCGGCCGATGCGGGCCCGCAGGCTCAGGCGACCCCTGCCGCGGTGCTCAGCGTTGAACCAGAATGCCAGCACCAGCACAACCGCGATGGCCAGCGCCGTCGGGCGCGTCGCCGTGGCCAGACCGCTAACGACCGCTGCCGCCATCCAGCGGCGGCTGTCCATCAGACGCAGCGCCGCCACTACCAGCAGCAAGGTCAGGCTTTCGGCGTATCCAAACGAAAAGAATGCCGCCCAGGGCATGCACAAGAGCAGCGCCACGCTACACAGGGCGATCGGCTCGCTCACGCGCCGGCGAATCCATAGGTACAGCAGCATCGCCGCGGCCAGCGCCGCGGCGTTCGCCACCAGCACCAGCGCGGCCCGCGTACTCATTACCTGCGCCAATGGCCGGCAGATCAGCGGGTAGAGCGGAAACCAGGCGATGTTGTAGCCGCCACTGGTTTTCAGCGGATCAGCCGGGTCGCTCAGATATTCGTAGCCCCGTTCGACAATGTTCTGGTAATGGCCCGCGTCAAAGCGGCACAAGGGGGCAAAATCGTCCAACAAATCGTGTGCTGCCCGCAGCTCAGCGGCGACGCGCTCCGCCTGCTCCGCGGATTCGGCCTGTCCCGCCTGCACCTGCTTCCACTCGCGAACGTGGCGGACGAATGACGGGCGAAGCTGCTCCTGGATCAACAGCAGCACGTGGCTTCCGTAGTAGGCGCCGACCAGCGTCACCAGCCGCGTGCCAAGGAAAATCAGCCCGACCAGAAACAGCCCGTTCCGGGTGGAGCGCCGCGCCGCCGGCAACAGGTCCCGCGACGACCCCCGCGGGGTGTCCTCGAACAGCAATGGTAGAGGTTCCTTGGGCACGCCAGTTTCCCGAGACTCCCGTCAACAGTGTACCGCGTCCCGGAAATTGTACAGCGAGACGACCTGCATCCTACCGTCCTATTCGCCTCTACTGCACGGTGACCATCACCGCATCCCCGCCATCAGCCCGAAGTGTCCGCATCCGGCTCCCTCACGCCGGAACGAAAAGAACACATCTACGCGGCACATCGTGCAGATGCCGGCCATTTCAATCTGCTCCGCGCGCAGCCCGGCGTCGCACAACTGCCGCACGTTCGCCTGCCACAGGTCAAAATACATCCGCCCACCGCGGCGTTTAAACAGGCGCTCTCGATCCGGCAGGTCGCGGGCGGCCTCGAATACGTCTGCCTGCACCTCATAACAGCAGGGCCCCGCCCCAGGCCCGATGCCCGCCTGCAGGTTCGCCGGGTCGCAGCCGAACTCGCGTTTCATTGTTTCTACGGCCTGCGCTGCGAGCTGTGCTACGGTACAGCGCCAACTCGCGTGCACGACGCCCAGCGCCGGCCGCAGCGGATCGTAAAGCAGAATCAGCGGACAATCGGCCGAGAAGCCCATGAGCGGCAACCCGCCGCCGACGGTGACCGCCGCGTCCGTGCCCGGCAGTCGCCCGCCGGTGTGCTCGGCCGGCACGATTGCGACGCGGCAGTCGTGCACCTGCTCGCAGATGGTCAGCCGGTCGGGCGCCAGGCCCAGGTCAACCGCCATTTGTCGCCGCGCGGCCGCGCGCTCGGCCTGTCTGTCGTCGAGGCGCGGTGCCATATTGTGAGGCCGCGTGGAGAAGGCATGCACGAGCCGTCCCTCCCGTGCCAGGCGTTCGAAACGGGCGTAGCGCCGCTCGCCGATGGTGAAGAATTCCATCATGAACCGCGGCCCGGCCGCAGCAGCACCTTGATCTCCTGGGGGCTGGCGGCGGCCTCGAACGCCTGCGGGCCCGCCTTCAACGGATAGATCCGGCTGATCATCTCCTGGACTTCCACCTGCCGCTGCTGGAGCAGTTGGAGGGCTTCCGGGAAAGGACCGCAACGGCTGCCGAGGATGCGCAGCTCGTTCACAACCACAGGCGCGAGGTCGATCGGCGGGGGCGCGGCGTAGGTGCTCTTGAGGACGATTGTGCCGC
>JAAYXS010000276.1 GCA_012515775.1 Phycisphaerae bacterium | reverse complement strand
TGAGACGAACCGTGCTGAAGCTAGAACCAAAGCCATCACCGCGTAGCCTCGTAACTATAGCGAAGTTGTTGACCTTTGCAAGCGCCAATTTTTGAAAATTCATCGCCCTGGCAACAAAATTGCATAGGCGGGATACCGGACCTTGGCTGCCGCACATGGCCCCCGCCCCGGTCGGGTACCGCGGGCACCGAACATGGGTGGCGCCGCACGCGGGTCGGGACCGAACGTGGGTTGGCACCGCATGTCGGTGCCATGCCCAAGCTGTAAGCGCGGGCATGCCCCTGCCAACAAAACCCGGCTCGCCCGTTGGGCGGTTGGCGCCGCTGGCCGGACAGTGTCTTCACGGCCATGCCCCCTAGCACAGGAACGTGCCTGATGCCCCGCTGGATGGGCGTAGATTACGGTTCCCGCCGAATCGGAGTGGCAATAAGCGACTTCGGTGGCTCTATCGCCTCCCCGGCGGCCGTCTTGCAGGGTTCCGGAAGTCTGCCCGGCGACGCCCGCCAAATCCTCGCCTGGGCACGCAAGAACGAAGTTTCGGCCATCGTGGTCGGGTTGCCCCTGAACATGGATGGCACGGCTGGCCCGCAAGCCGAGATTTCATCCAAACTGGCGGCCGAACTCGCCCAAGCCGCACCCGAATGGCCCGTTGAGCTGTGGGACGAGCGGCTGAGCAGCTTCGAAGCCGACGCGAACCTCGCCGCGGCCGGGGCGCGCCCCAGCCGCCGGCGCGAGCTGCGCGACGCCATGGCGGCCCAGGTCATCCTGCAATCTTTTTTAGATTCAAAGAGAGCCGGCAAATAGCTCAGAGATTCGGGAAGTAGCTAAATAAACTGCACGGCCGGCCAGCCTTGCCGGGCGGTTTACCTTACGTATTCCTGGGCAAAGAACGTGGCTGACAGCGGCGCGCCCGTCGCCCGGCGCGTCAGCTCGTTCCACGAGTACAAATTGCCCGGCGCGAAAACTCGTTCGCGCAACCAGGCCCCTACCGCGGGTTGGTTAATAAAGCTCGCCCGTACCGGATCCGCCCCGCCGAGCACGTCTTTGGCAATTTGTGCTCTGATCTGGGCCGCGAACAACTCGCCCATCAGGTAATTATGGTAATAGATCGGCGTCGTAACGATGTGCGCCTTCGCTGCATAGTCAGGCTGGCCCGTGTCCTCGGGCGGGTTCAGGAGCTGGTATTTGCGTTTGAGATCCCACCATAACTTGCCCAGATCCTGATCCGGGTCGGCATACATGCCCTGCTCGAAGCGCACCATCACCTGTGCCCACCGGCTGAAAATCAGCTTCTCAGCCTGCAGCGCCTCGCGCGCCGCAGCGCCTGCGCGTGCGGCTTCCGCCGCTTCCAATCCCAGAAATTCCTTCAGCCACTGCTCATTCTTCGACATCGCCCCATACATCAGGGCGACGCCTTCCGTCGTGATGCCGTGCGACGCGGTGCGCAGCAGAAAGGGCAAGCTGGAGTCAATGTACACGTCATAAACAGCGTGCCCGAGCTCGTGCAGGATCGTGTCGGCCCAATAGGCGTTTGGCTGCAGGTTCAGCAGGATGCGAACGTCGCCGGCGCGGTCGATGTCCGTCGCAAATGCGTGCGGCGTCTTGCCGGGCTGCTCGTACAGGCTGCTCCGCGCCAGAATGTCGGCCACCTGCATACCCAGGCCGTCGAAATAACGCGTCGCAATTTCAACTAAGTCAGCATTCTTGAAAAGGTTATCGAGACCCGACTCCTCGGCCGGCGGCGCTTCCTGGAAGAACAGATCGCCATAGCTCCACGGCCGCAGCTCCGCAACCCCAATTCCGAACCACACCGCGCGCCGTGCATCGAGCTTGGCCTTGAACTCGGCGAAAGGCGCGGCCGTCAGCGCGTCCAGTTCGTCGAACAGCTTCATCAGCTCATCAGGATCGATCTCCTGCGTTTTGAGGCGCAGCGCTTGATAGTTGTCGAAGCCAAGCTGCCGGGCCATTTCGTTGCGCAATTTGACGAGCTCCCGCAGCTTCGGCTCGACGCACCGGCCGACTTCCATGTAGGCCTTCCAGGCCGCCTCGGCCGCGGCTGGGTCCTTAGTCGTGGCAATGATTTCGCGCACGTCGTTTTCGGTGAGCGTCTTGCCGTCCACGGTGGCGCGGAAAGTGTTGAACGTCTGCTCGACCTCGCTCTCCAGCGCGACGATGCGTTTCTGCAACTCGGGGTCGGCCTGCCCCGGCAGGAATGCCCGGTACATAACGTCAAGCTGCCGCGCCAATATCGGGTCGGTGACCTGCCCACTCTCCTTGAGCTGCTTCAGCTCGGCGAAAACCGCGCGGTCGCTGCGCAGCTCGATCAGCGCCTGCTCGGCCGCATTTTTGCGGGCGAAGTCGGCATCGCTGCCACTGATGTTCGCCGCCCAGTCGGCCCTTTCGCGCTCAATGTGAAGCGGTTGGAGCCGGGCCACATAGGTTTCCAACAGCTTGCGAAACCGAACCTCGGCCTCGCCGCCGCTATCCGGCTGCGGCGAGCCCGCGCCGGCCAACTGCCATCCGCCCATTCCCAGCACCGTCACGAGAAAGCACAAAACACCGCGCATGCATCCGTCTCCGAGAAGCTCCAAATCGCGAATATAGCACTATAGCAGGGCCTGTGCGTCCCTTCCCGCCGTAGGCTGTTGGGTGTTGGGTGTTGGGTCCCATGCCTAAGCCCGCGTTGCGGGCGCGGGCATGTGAACGTGCAGGGATACAGGCATGCCGGCCCGCAAACATTCAAATATGCGCATACGAGGCATCCAGGCATTTCGACACGCAGGCATGCCCCTTCGTTGAACTAAAGCGTTGTAGCAAGCGGCTCAGCGGCGTATCCTGCCCGTTCCGATGCGCCGCGAAGGCCGGCGCTGTCGGCGTGAGGAGGAGAACCCGGCATGACGAGCGTCTTCCGCGTAGGCGTCGATAGCTATAGCCTGGGCCCCCTGCGACTTAACCCGTTGGCACTGCTGGATTGGGCCAAGGCCCATGGGGCCGACGGAACGCATTTCACTGATATCTACCTCGAGCCCGGACAGACGCTACACGACGAGCTGCTGACCCAGGTGGGCCGGCGGGCTGCGGGGCTCGGCTTGTACGTCGAATGGGGCGGCGGACAGCACATCCCGTTCGACACGAACACCTGGCAGCCCAAGGACCTGCGGCCGATCAACGAAGTAGCGGCGCGGCAGGCGCGCCTGGTAGGGGCGCGCGTGGTACGCTCGTGCTCGGGCGGGCTGATGCGCTGGTCTGACCAGGCGCCGCCGACAGAAACCCTGCTGCGCGAGACGGCGCGGGCGTTGCGGGCCCAGAAGGCAATGCTGACCGAACTGGGCATCGTGCTGGCAATCGAGTTGCACTTCGAATTCACAACCTTCGAACTGTTGCGGCTGTTCGACATGTGCGACGCGGAGCCCGGCGGATGCCTGGGCATCTGTCTGGACACGATGAACCTGCTCACGATGCTCGAAGACCCTCTGGCGGGGACCGAACGGATTCTGCCGTGGGTCGTCGCGACGCACGCCAAGGACGGCGCGCTGCGCCTGACCGACGCCGGGTTGGAGTCGTTCACCACTGAGATTGGCAACGGAGTTGTTGATTTCCCGCGA
>JAAYXS010000275.1 GCA_012515775.1 Phycisphaerae bacterium | reverse complement strand
GCCCGCGCCCTCGACGCCGTCGCCGCGCGTCTGCGCAGCGAGGGCCTGGCCGGGGTGGATCGCTGGCTCGACGAGCAACAGGACTGGAATTTCATTGTGCTCTGCGCGGAGGATCAGGAGGTCCTACTACCGCAAACGCCCCCGACAGGTAGGCCAACTAGTACCCCCGCGCCGGAGCTGCCCCGGTACGAGCCTGATCTCGATGAGGACGAAGTCCGCAGCGTGCTGATGGCTTGCGAGCCGCTTCTGGCCGCGGAAGACGTCAGCCTGCGTGTGCGAGCGTGCCTTACCGCGGCCGACTGTTACCGGCACCTGCGTGATTCAGCTTCCGCCGTGCGGGTGTTGGAAAGCGCGGGGCAATCGCTCAGCGCCCGGACGGCCGCCGAGCCGGAGTCGTTCGAGGCTCTGGTGGAGGTGATCGGCTGCCTGGCGGAGGCCGAGGCGCGCGAGCCGGCGAGAGAATACTTGCAGGCCCTGCTCCAGCAGATAGCCGGCGCCCACCCGGCACGTTACACGCCCGAACAGTTGGAGTTCCTCAAACGCCGCACGATCGGCATCGTGGATGGCTCAGACGTCCATGATCTACGCCAACAGCTGGAAGACGCGGCTTTGCGGGCTTCGATCCGCCGAGCGGCCCCGGACGTGCTCGCCGCCGCCCGCGCGGCCTGCCGCGGCAGGCCCGACTCCGGCGAAAAGTCTTTCACGCTGCAAACCATCTCGGTCCAGGGCGCCACGCCGCAGCTTATGGCAAGCCGCCAGTCCGGTGCTGACGGCTGCATCGTCTTGGCACAAAGCGCAATGAAAGCCCTGGCGCGCTACTGGCCGTTTAATCCGGCTCAGCATTGGCGCCTGGCGCGCACGCCCGACCCGCAGGACGTGATCCTGGCGCAACTGGACGACAGCCTGGGAGGGGCAGCGCTGGTCGCCAGCCAACCGACCCTGCGCCTTATGCGTGGTCAAGCCCGGTGGCGCACCGCCCTGGTGCTCGTGACGGCCGCCGCCACCGCCGGCGCCTGGGGCGTCGTGATCTGGATGATGCTGCGCGCCATGGCCCACCAACGCGAACTCGTTCGCCTGCAACGGCGTTTTGTGGCCGATGTCAGCCACGAGCTCAAGACGCCTTTGGCTATGATTCGCCTGCTGGGTGAGACGCTGCTCGATGGCCGCGTCACTGACCCGCAGCGCGTGCGCGCCTACCACGGCACCATCACGCGCGAGGCCGAACGTCTCTCGGTTCTGCTGGATAGCATCCTCGATTTCAGCCGCACCGAATCCGGGCGCCGCCAGTACGTGTTTGAACCGTGCGATTTTGCGGCCGTGGCGCGTCAGGCTTGGGTACTGTTTGAGCCGCAGTTTGCCGCGGCGGGGTACGAGCATCACCTGGAGATCGAGCCGAACCTGCCGGTGGTTCCAGCCGACGCCGCGGCGGTGCAACAGGTCATCGTGAACCTGCTGCAAAACGCCTTTCGCTATGGCGGCGACGGCAAGTACGTGCGTCTGGCCGTCAATCGCGACGGGTACGTGATCGTGGTCACGGTCGAGGACCACGGCATCGGCATGACGCGCAGTCAACTACAGCGGCTGGGCGATACCTTTTTCCGGGCGGAGGACACGCGCGTCCGGCAGACGCGCGGCTCGGGATTGGGCCTGGCGATCGTCAATCACATTGTGCAAGCGCACGGTGGCAAGATGGAGGTCCATTCGCGCCCCAACCGCGGGAGCAAGTTCACCGTCTGGTTCCCCTTCAAACCGAGCGACGTCACGGCGAATAGTCGGCCGGCGTGAAAGCGGGTCGAGGGGCACAAGCAGGGCCTCAAGCCACGACTCCGTGACCTCACAACCAGCCGCATGCGCAACTTGAAATCACAATTTGTGATTTCAAGTAGCTGCCGCCGGGAACCGGCGAACGGCAGAAAAACTTGCGCCTCCCACCGCGACACTAGTCGCTACGGGCGGCGCACATCACCGTCGATCAATGCGGATTTCCGAAGCTGCGCACGGATGTGCGCGCGGCCGGGCCTCGGCCGCTACTTGTCCGCGACCGTCAGCTTCATCAGCTCCGCCACGTCCTTCATGTTCTCCAGATCGAAGATCGCGGCCTTGAGGGCTTGCTGGCGGCTTTCGCTCATGATCGGCGATGCCAGGGCGTTGAACTTCACGCCGATCTCCTCGACCGTCATCGGGTCGCGCGGGTCGCCCTTGGGGTAGTCCATCGCGTGCGTAAACGTCTTACCGTCGTTCGTCGTGATTGTGACCCGCGTGCACTGTTTGGCCGGGAAAGCCTTCTCGAACTCGGGGTTCGCGACCACCTTCACCTTCGGCATCTGCGCCCGCAGCCGCTTGTCCCACAGCTTGTCTTCCTTGAACTCCAGCGGCGTGACGCGCCCTTCGGCCAGCGCCGCGGCGATGCAGTACGGCAGACTGTGGTCGGCCGACTCCTTGCTCTGCGGGTCGTACTTGGCCGGATCGGAGAGGATGTCCGCGGCGCGCGCGATGCTCTCGATCAGCACGCTCTTGACGTCCTCGGCCTTCAGCTTGTTCGCCTTCATGATGTGCAGCGTGGCCGAAACGGGCGAATGCATCAGGGCTTCGATCGGATAGCCCTTCATGCCGCACTGCGTGATCATCCAGCCGATGCCGTTAGCCGGGTCGTTGCCGCCCTCCAGCGTCGAGCCTAGCTTGTCGGTGATCCAGGTGTAGTCCCAGCTCTTGCCCTCGCCCGGGTAGCCCTTGCTCAGGCAGTGCTCCATGCCTTCCTTGCCCTCGAACACGCCTTCCGGACCGGTGTAGCCGCGCTGGGCCAACAGAGCCGCCTCGACGCCGTCGCGCGTCACCATGGGGCTGACGGTGTTCTTCATCATGGTCAGTTTGCCGGCCACCGCGCAGCCCAGCGTGAAGCGGTGGCACGCGGCGATGCCGATAGCGTGCTGTATCTGCTGCCAGCTCAGGCCCAGCATCTTGCCGGCGACGACCGGGGTCGCGTAGGCCATCAGCGTGGCGTGGTGCCAGCCGCGTTCGCGGATGCCGGGAACCGCAATATGACACAGCCGCATAGTGAAATCCCACCCCAGCACGAGCCCGACGAGCAGGTCTTTGCCGGAGAGGTGCTTCCATTCGGCGATGGCTAGCGGCGCAGAGGCCAAGTCGGACGGGTGCGACGGGTCCTGCTTCCAATAAATGTCGTTGTAGTCCATGGCCCGGACCATCAGGGCGTTGAGCATGGCGGCCGCGACCGGGTTCATCTTGTCGCCGGAACCGATCACGGTGCATGGCCCGGGCTGCTGCAGGCCGCGGTAATGCTCGAGGAAGATCTTGCAGTCATGGACCTGCGCCCCGCCCAGCGCGCATCCCAGCGTGTCGTACAAAAACCGCTTGGCGGCATCAATGGCGGCAGGGTTGAGGTGCTCGTAACGAACTTCAGCGGCCCAACGGGCGATTTTCTCAGTAATCGTCGGCATAGGTTAGCTCCCGTTCCTTCGTGTAGGTCGGGACCGCGGACCCGACCGGTTCCTTCCCAGACAAGCACGCCGTGTGCCGTAAGCAGCGGGCGGGGGCGCGCGGCCCTACGATCAAGCACCATGGTAAGACGCAACCCGGCAACGGCGGAAGGGCCGCATCGGCCGTCGCAGCCCTCGCACACCGGCCCGCGCCTCGGCTTGGTTTGCCTCTCCGCCGGGCCGCAGGTGCGCTACCGCACGGTTACACGCACGCGCTACCTGGCCCTGGCGCCGAGTCAGCGGCGGCGTACCCTGCACGAGCTGTATTCAGAGAACATCCGCCGGCTCTACGGCGCGCTCGAATTTTGCTCTGCGCAGGACATCCATCTTTACCGCGTAACGTCTGACCTGTTCCCTATGGACTTCGCCCTGAGCGAACGCGTGTTGGACGAGCTCG
>JAAYXS010000274.1 GCA_012515775.1 Phycisphaerae bacterium | reverse complement strand
TAGCGGAGGTCAGGGCGTGCACGCGCTGGTCCTCGCTGATCACCTGCTTGAGCGCTTCGGCGAACGCGGCGGTCCAGCTTTTGCGCTCGCTCTTGACCACGGTCACCGAATCGCCATCGACCTCCAGCTTGCCGGGACTATGAAAGGCGCAGGGGTCTTTGGAAGCCCAGGTACACCCGCGGCCCTTAGTCGTGTGTACATGCAGCAGCACCGGGTGCGGCACATCCTTCAGCAACTGCAATATGTCCAGCAGATGCTTGAGATCGTGTCCATCCACGGGGCCGACGTACTTGAAGCCCACTTGCTCGAATATCTGATACGGCGAAACGGAGGCCTTGATACTGTCCTTGAGGTACTCCAGGGCGTCTTTCACGCTCTGGCCGACCAGCGGCACTTTCGGCAACGCCGCCGAGACTTGACTCTTGACCTCCTCATAGAGGCTGCTGACGCGGAAGCGGGCCAAATACTTGGCTAGCGCGCCCTGCGTCTTGGATATGCCCATCGAGTTGTCGTTGAGCACTACCAGGAATTGGCGCTTCAGCGTGCCCGCCTGGTTCAAACCCTCGAACGCCGTGCCGTTGACGATACTCGCGTCACCTACCAGCGCCACCGCCCGGACGTCGCGCCCCAGCAGGGCATCGGCTCGCGCCATGCCGACCGCAGTCGCGATGGCCGTGCCGGCATGCCCCACGTCGAACAAGTCGTACTCGCTCTCCGCCGCGCAGGGGAAGCCACAAATCCCGCCGGCCTGCCGCAGGGAGTCGAACGCCGCATTCCGCCCGGTCACCAACTTGTGGACGTACGCCTGATGTCCCACGTCCCATAGCAGGCGGTCGCGGGAAAAATCGAACACGCGGTGCAGCGCCAGCGTCAGTTCCACCACGCCCAGGTTGCTGGCCAGGTGCCCGCCGCGCTTGCAGACGACCTCGATAATCCGTGAGCGGATTTCCTCCGCGAGCTGCGAGAGCTGCTCCAGCGAGAGCTGCCGCAAATCTTCCGGAGACCTGATTGTGTCGAGTACTCTGTCGCCCAAAACGCTACCTCGTCTCAGTGGTTCTTGCCGCCTCAGCGATCGCGCGCGATCACGTACTCGGCTAACTGCCTTAGCCGGTCGGCCGCCGGGCCGAATATCTGCAAGGCGTCGCGGGCCGCCAAGTATTCACGCCGCGCGGCCGCACGGCTGGCTTCCAGGCCATGCGCCGCCGGATAGGTCTGTTTGCCGGCTGCGGCGTCTTTGCCCGCCCGCTTGCCCAGAGTAGCAGTGGAGCCGGTGGCGTCCAGTAAATCATCAATGATTTGAAAGGCCAGTCCCAACCGCCGTCCGTAGTTGCCCAGGGCTTCCAGGGCCGCCGGGCTCGCTCCAGCACACAGCGCCCCAAGCCGGCAGGCCGTCTCAATCAGCTTCGCTGTCTTGTGCAGGTGGATGTATTCCAATAACTGCGCGTCGGTGGGACGCTGCTCTCCGGCCACGTCGGCCGCCTGGCCTTCTATCATCGCCAGCGTACCGGCCGCCAGCGTGCGCTGCAGCGCTACCGCCAGTTCGGGCGGATACTCGGCTGCCAACAGCGCGAACGGCTGCACCGCCAGCCAGTCTCCGGCGAGAATCGCGCAGGCCTCGCCGTAAACCTTATGATTACAGGGCTTGCCGCGCCGCAGCTCATCGTCGTCCATCGCGGGCAGGTCGTCGTGTATCAGCGAGAAGGTGTGAATGCACTCCAAGGCCACCGCGGCGGCCAAGGCCCGCTCTTCGTCGCCGCCGCACACGCGGCAGGATTCAAGCGTCAGCACGGGTCGGAAACGCTTGCCCGGCAGTGTCATCGAATAACGTACGGCTTCGGCCAGGCGGCTGTGCGGCCCGACTTTCTCCAAACAACTCTCCAGACGGGTGCACATGGCCTGATCGGCCCGTTCCCGCAGGCTTTCGTACCAGTCTCGCCAATCTGAAGAAGACTCGCCGCGTAGCATTTTTTTTCGGTCAAAAAATGGGGCGGCGTGCGGAAAAGGGATTCCGAACCGTCGCGCCATTGGCAAAACTTATACTATACGGCGTAGCGGCCTGACTAGCTAGCGCGCTAACCACCCTAACAGCGGGCAACACCCGCCGCAGTTTCCGGAGTTTCCCACGCCGTTGCTCGCACGATCGAGGACGCCCGTGTAGGATGCCGCCCGCGCGCCCCTGAGACTGAGCTGTTCGGATTACCGGCTACATCAGATTGTCGCGGCGTCACCGCGGCTGCTATGGAGCCGGCGCTCGGTGAGCGCCGGAGGAGCACTGCATGAACTTGAAGCAAGAAAGGTACTCCAAGTTCGCCCTGGTTCGGGAAATGATGGACACCGTGGACGTTGTCGCCAGCTTCGATCCCGGCCGGACGGCACAGGTCGCCCAGGAAATCAAACGCGTCGGCCGGCTGCTGCTGGCCGGCGAGGGTTCCAGCCGCATTGTGCCGGCCAAGAATGCCATTCGAAAAGCCCTGACGTGGGGCCTGGATTTGCAGGTCGTCACCGACGGGTCGCGTCAAGCCGCGCACTACGATCTCGCCAAATTCGCCGTCTTTTGCGCATCAAACTCCGGCCGCACCAAAGAGGTGGTGCTGCTAGCCAGGAAGCTGGCCGAGGCGGGCAATCCGCACCGCTACGGGCTGAGCGCCAACCGCGGGACGCTGCTCGAAGAGGTGGTTAAGCACATTTTTGTGCTGACGTGCGGCTGGGAGCAGGCGGTGGCGGCGACCAAGAGCGTAGTCGAGCAGGCGCTGTTTTATCAGTCGTTACTGTGCCACGTGGCCGGCGGAAAAATGACCCCTGACCTGGACGGCCTGGCGGAGAAGATTCGGTACGTCCTGACGCTGCCTATCGACCCGCAGATCGTACAGAAGGCGATGAAGGCGACAACGATTTACTTTGCGGGCTACAACGACGGGGTGGCGGAAGAGCTGACGCTCAAGACAAACGAGATCACGCGCCGCAAGTCGGACTTCCTCGAGGGGACATACGCCATACACGGCGTCGAGGAGGTCATGGACCCGAGCGACGTTGTGTTCGTAATCGACCCGATCCAGGAAGAAGTGGAGAAGTTCCAGGAAGTACTGGTAAAGGGCGTGGGCCTGACGGTGATCGCGATCGCCGACCGCCCTACGCCGTTCCCCACGATCCAGGTGCCGGCGGCGGGCGAGCTTACGCCCATGGTCTACCTGTGTACCGGATGGAATCTGCTGGTTGAGGTCGGCCTGGCCCTGGGCATAAACCTGGACAAGCCGGAGCGTGCGCGTAAGGTCGGCAACGAATTGGTGGTATAACCAGCCGGCGACTCGAGCTTCGGGCGCGTGGCGTAGTGCGAGGCTCGGCCTTGCCTGAATTACGGAGTGCAGGGCCCTTGGGTGCCATGAGCGTGGGTGCCATGCCCAAGCTCTAAGCGCGGGCATGCCTTCGGCGTGTGCGACCGAAAGTTTGCACCCCCCGCACGGTTCATCGTATTGGTTCATGAGGCGCAAAATCGGGTAACGCGCTGAATAGCAG
>JAAYXS010000273.1 GCA_012515775.1 Phycisphaerae bacterium | reverse complement strand
GCCGCGGGTACTGCGCCGGCGGGAGATTCCTGGCGGCATTTCGAGTCGGCACCTCCGGCTCCGCTTTGCGCGGAGCGGGCAGTGAGTTACGGTTGTAGGTTGGGTTAGGCGCACAAAGGCAACGGGAGCTAAACATGATCCTCCTCACGATGCCCAGGGGTAACTGGTTCGGTCGCGCCGCGGCCGCAGTCTTATTGAGCGCGCTTGCAGTCGTAGCGTTCGCGGCGGAGCCGGCAAGCGTGCCGCCGTCGACCCAACCCGCCCTATCGCATCTCGCCGACCAGATCGCACGCGGCACCCCCGACGAGGCCGCGGCGGCCGCCGACGAGTTCGTGCGGCAGATCATCGAGCCGGTCGCGGCGTCTCTGAAGAACCTGGAGCAACGCCCCGCCGCCGAGCAGCGCCGCGTCCTGCAAGCCCTGCAACGCGTTCACGCGGGGCTGCGCATACGTCTGTACCAGGCAAACCTGCCACCGGAAGACGCCCAACTATTCGACCAGGTCGCAGCCGGAAATGGCGATCTGGTTGAGCGGCTGTTCGACGATGACCCGCGGCGCCGGCTGGCGGCGCTCTATCAAATCCCGCTCGAGCCGGGCAGCGCGGCCGGCGTGCTGGTCACGTCGCGGCTGTTTGATTGGGACGCTCCGGTGGTCGAAGCGGCGCTGAACATCGCGGCCCGGTTGGGAGAGGATCCGGCCACCATGCGCGGTCTGGCGCGCTTCGTCGAAGGGGCAAGCCAGGCGGTGTGCGGCAGCCCCGGCGCATTGCCGGCGGATGAGGCTGCGGCCTGGGCGGATTTTTCAAATCGCGCCATCTGTCTTCTAGGCAATTCAAAGGCGCGCTCCAGCGTGCCGGTTATCGTGGAGGCCATTCGCTGTTTCGGCCGCCCGCCGTACCGCACGCTTTTCCGCGTTGCGGAGGCGCTGGACGAGCTGGGCAAGATCGGCGACGAGCGGGCCGTGCCGCTGTTGCTTGAGTGCACCACGGACCCGGAACAGCACGCAATACGGAGTCTGGGGGCAGGCAGCCTGCTTAGAGTCACCGTGGGCGATGCCGCGTTGCTGGCCTTGGCGCACATTTATGCCTTGCCGCCCGACGAGCTGGGATTCGTGTCCGCGCCGGGCGACCATCCGCTGACCGGCTTTCTTGATGAGAGGACGCGCCGCAATGCCCTGCGGCTGTTCGCTTTATGGTATAAAGAAAATGGTGAGAAACCGCCTCAGGAGCGCACCCCATTAATCCCACAAGCTACACCGATTACCGAGCCCGCCGCTCACACACCTGCGGAGCAGCCATGAACACGCGCCGTGGCCAAGCAAGCCCGCGCGCCGTGTTGCTGGGTGCGCTGCTCTTCATCGCGGCGGGTTTCCTGGTTTTCTTCGCTTCGCCCTGGATTCTGCCGGTTCGCATCGTTGAGGGGCCGCTGGTTCAGGCTGCCGGCCCGGACGAGGTCACGCTGGTCTGGTACACCAGCCGGCCCGTCAAGCCGGGTAATTGCCTGGTGACGCTCGGCGCCCCGCCTGATGCGTGCGACTACCCGGCCAAGGCAAACGATACTCGCCAACTGGTGCGCATCACCGGCTTGACCGCCGGCACGGCGCACCCCTACCGCATCCAACTCGGACGGCGAACGCTGGTGGAAGCGACGTTGCGAACCAATCGAGCCGCGGGGGAACCGTTCGCCTTCATTGCCTTTGGTGACAGCGGCCTCGGCACGCGGGAGCAGTACTTACTCGCCCAGCGCATGCGGTCACTGGAGTTTTCGCCCGATTTTCTGCTGCATACAGGAGACGTGGTCTACAAGCGCGGCGAGCGCAACAATTACGAGGAGCGATTCTTCGCACCGTATCGCGATTTGCTATCTCAAATAACCTTCTGGCCTACGCTGGGCAATCACGACGTGCTGACTGACCAAGGCGGCCCGTATCTGGGCATCTTCGAACTGCCGCACAATGGCCCGGCAGATCTGCAGCCAGAAACGAACTACTGGTTCGATTATGGTTCCGCGCGCATCGTGGTCTTGGATAGCACGCTGCCCGAAGGAACCCTGGCCGAAAAGGTCGCTCCCTGGCTGAAACAGACTTTGGCCGCCGCTCCGGCGACGTGGAAGTTCGTTGTGTTCCACCACCCGCCCTACACCTGCGGCGCGCACCCTTCGGATGAGCGCATCCAGCGCGCCATCGTCCCCGCCATGGAAGCCGCGGGCGTGGACCTCGTCTTTTGCGGCCATGACCACCTTTACGAACGGACCCACCCGCTACGAGGGGGGCAGGTGGTACCGGACGGGAGCGGTGTTACTTACATAGTCACGGGAGCGGGCGGGGCACGACTGTACGAGGCGCCGCCGCCTGATCAGCGGCCTGCGTACGTGGCCGCGCTGGATAATTCACAGCACAGCTTTACGTACGTGCAGGTTGACGGGCTGGAGTTGCGGGTGCGGCAGATAGGCCTGAACGGTGCGACCATTGATGATTGGCGCTGGTCCAAGCCCCAGCCGCCAATAGCACAACCGCCGCAGTCTGATTTGCTTTCCTCGCAGCCGGCAAATCAGCCGGTAAATCAGCCATAAACCCGTAAATGCTGACTACTGAGCGGGAGAGTCAGTCGTGGGCGACAGCGCCTCCGCGCCGCCGTTTGCAGCCGCCGAACGCGATTCCCGTACAGCCAATTCACGGCAGGTCGCCAGTAGCTCATCAGAGGGCAGCTCAAATCGTTCGATGCGTAGCGGCTGCAATGCCTCAGGATGAGTTTCGCCGGCGCGGATAAAGAAGCTCTGCACGCACTCCAGAGTCTGCGGATCGAGTCGCGGTGAGGAAATCACCAGTTGATTCGGAAGGGCCGCGGTCCGCGCGATCACCCGCAGCATGTCGCGGCCGATGGCGCCAGCCGGGCCGGAAGTCTCGGGCAATTCTTCCCACTCGCCCTCGTCCACGAACCCGGCCGCCGCGCTGCCGCTGAGTACGCACGAGACAACCTCGCGCGCGTTGGGCAGGTGCTTGAGCGAACCCGGAATCGGCAGCAGCTCGAGGCGCAAGTCGGCTTTTTGCAGCCCGTGCGCAGCAAGCAGGTCCAGCGCCGCGTAGTGCGTGCGCGAATCCGGCGCCGGTCCGAACGCGACCGTCTCGCCGCGCAAGTCCTCGACCGCTTGGATCGGCGAATCCGCCGGAACCACCAATAGTGCCGGCTGCACAATCGGCTCGCCTTCGCCCGCCGGAACCGCAATTACCGGAAAGCGCTGCGCCTTGGACAGCCGCGCGTACTGGATCGGCGAGACGACCGCCGCGTGGTACAGGCCGGTTTCCAGGCACGGCTGGAGTTGGAACGGGAAACATAAGTCCAGCGCCACGGTTCGCTGCAGGTCGCGGCTCATCGCGTTCTGCAGTGCCGAATATGGCCCAAACGGGTTAAGGGCTTGGAGCGGGTCG
>JAAYXS010000272.1 GCA_012515775.1 Phycisphaerae bacterium | reverse complement strand
ATGGTGTGTCCCATCTCGCCGGCCGAATCGTCGGCGCCGTGCCAGACTTGGCCGTCGAGTACGATTCCCCCGCCGACTCCCGTTCCGAGCGTCAAGAGCACAAGGCTGTGGGCACCGCAGCCTGCGCCGACAATGAGTTCCGCGAAAGCCGCGGCGTTCGCATCGTTTTCGAGGACGACCGGGAGGCCGGTAGCGCCGCTCAGGTGCTGCCGCAACGGAACGTTCACCCAGCCGGGCAGGTTGGGCGCGTTGTGGATCAAGCCCTGTGCGCGCGAGAGCGGTCCGGGAGCGCCTACGCCGATGGCTGAAATTTCGGTTCGGCGTTTGCCGCTCATCTCCACCAAGTCATCGACGAGCGCGACCATGCGCGCCAGCACACCTTCGAATCCCAACTCAGCCTTCGTTTCGATGGCGTGTTGTGCGATAAGCGAGCCCTGCGCGTCACAAATGCCGGCCTTCAGATTGGTGCCGCCCAGGTCAATCCCCAGGGTGAAGCGTTCAACCATAATGAACTCTCTCCGCCGTAAGACAAATTTCTAGCGAGTCTCGGGCCGCTCCGCGCTCGCCCGATTATGCACGCAATGCGAGTACAGTTGCAAATGGCAAGCGCACGCCGTTGATCAGGCGCAGACCGCTAGCCGGTCCTTTATCAGGTATGCGGAAAAAAAGGTCGGAGCAGGCGGCGACGACCGGGGTGTTCGGGCCGAAGGGAGGGGGGTCGCCGCTTGGGGTGCCTGCTCCGCTACGGTCACTCGTAATTATACCGAAGGGCGCAGGTGGGGCAATTGAATTCCGAGCCCTGACGTAGGTTTTTCGACCGTAATCCACCACACAGACTGGGACGTATCCTGCCCGCTTATATTGGACGTGCAGCCGGCCCCCAGGCGTTTGAATTCCGGGCTGACATGGCGCTTAGTGCGAACCCAATAACCGTCTTGTGCCACGGTCCCCGGGCGCTTGAATTCCGGGCTGACATAGCGTAATGTTGTGCCCGGCGGGGGCAGGACCGCCGATGTAGCTCAATGGCAGAGCACGGCTTTCGTAAAGCCGGGGTTGTGGGTTCAACTCCCACCATCGGCTATTTCCAGCCTGGAGGGCGAAACGAGCGGGGACGCTCTGCGCCTAGATCGGGGCACTTGCCCCCCACCGCTCTTGTAGCCGTAATCATGCCCGCGCCTGGCGAGGAAAAACATCGAAGGCAGCGGCTCGCGAACATTTCACGCATTTGGACTTTCGGAGTCGCTTTTTGTCCCAGGTGTCGTGCGAGTCATCGACGGCTGGCAACACAAATCGCGATTAGTACGGTCGCGGTCGCAAGCATTGCAACGGCTCCCCGGTCGGCTGCCAGTCGTTCCCTCACTGGTCATTTAGCGCTGGCACGCTCGATTCACGTTTGAGGCGTTTGGGAATGTGATGAGCCATCCACGATAACCTCGGCAAGCGTTGTAAGCGTTCGGCTTGTGCGGCGCTACAGTTGATGCAGATTGGATAGGAGAGCAGGCGTGAGCGCACCTTCCCACTTTCCCACGTTCCCACTTTCCCACACGTGCAGCTCGGAAGCAGTGCTGCTAGCTCGCCTCAATTCGCTTGCTCGAGATCTTGCAGGTCGCGCAAGATCGCCTCGCGGCACTTCTCCGGTGTTACGCCCAACATCGCCAGCGCCTTTTGGGCGATGGTGCCTGTTTCTCGTAGCAGCGCCAGCAGCAGATGCTCGCTGCCGATCAGTTTGGCCTGGAGCTGATTCGCTTCTTCGATCGCGGATTCGATTACCTTGCGATAGTGCGGCGAGCCTGGCAGCCGTCCGAAAACCCAGGTGTCTTCCTTCGATCTTTGAACCAGGTGATCGACCGCCCGGCGGGCGTTTTCTTCGACAACGCCCAGCT
>JAAYXS010000271.1 GCA_012515775.1 Phycisphaerae bacterium | reverse complement strand
TTCACCGGCACGCTGCGCGAGAATCTCTCGTACGGAACAGCGAACGTCAGCGAAGAGCGTTTGCTGGCCGCGGCGCGCCTGGCGCACGTCGACGAGTTCGCCCGCAACCTGCGCATCGAAGACGACGGCCGGATCACCACCGGTTACGACGCCCACATCTCAGCCCGCACACTCTCCGGCGGTCAGCGCCAACGAATCGCATTGGCCCGGGCGGTGCTGCCCGATCCGCCCATCCTGATCCTGGACGAAGCGACCAGCCAGGTGGATAGCGAATCCGAACGCCGCATTCAGGAGGCCCTCGACGACGTGACGCGCGGCCGCACAACTTTCATCATCGCCCACCGCTTCAGTACCATCGCCCGCGCCAACCGCATCGTGGTCCTGAACGAAGGCCGTATCATCGGCTGCGGCACGCACGACGAACTTTTGCAATCCTGCCCGTTCTATGTGTCGCTCTGCCAAACCCAATTTACGCACGGGTTTGAACCGGCAGCGGTCGGCGCGTCAGCGGCGGATTCCGCATAGCGGCGAACTCGGGAGCTACGATAGGTCGGGGATTTTTAAGACGAAGCGGTCTGCGAAGACAAATACGCTGCTTCCTCGCCCGGTTCCGGACGACACGTCGCGGCTCTGCTCCAGGTCCTTCGGCGCCGCACTCGCTCGCTGGCGCATTCCGGGGCGACAAGCCCCGGCTCTGCTCTCAGGCCGGGACGGCACCCCCCGGCTGTGCTCTATTGCAGGTCCTTCTCTGCCGCCAAGCCCTTCCAGCCCGGACTGTAGATCCGCATATTCATGAAGCCGTGGCCCCCCAGGTATTCGCTCACCATATGGGCCGAGCCGCAGCCCGGCCCGGAGCAGTAGAGGATGATCAGCTCTCCCGGATCGATGCTGGCACGGATCTGCTCTAGGTGAAGATCCATCTGTTCCGCCGGTCCGGCCGGCAGGTTCAGCGCCCCGCGGAGATGGCCGCGAGCGAAGACTTCGGCCGGGCGTACGTCAATCAGGACGCCGGTTGCGTGCAGGACGCACTCGCGGACTTGCGCGAGCGTGGCCTCATGGAGCGGGTCCGGCGCCGAATCGACGCGGTAGCCCACGAGCGCGCCATCGGAGTCGTGAACGGCAGCCCCTTGCGCCTGGACACTTTCGACGTCTGTCCCGTCGCGCTGCGGCTGATTCTTGAAACCTACTTGGCGACTCCTGACTTCCGGCTCGTGACTTCTGACTTCCGTCTGACCGTTACGTGCAGCGCATCCTGCACACACCAGCACTGCGGCAAGTGTAATGCCACTGAGTGCACGCGGCGTATCAAGCCTCTGTCTCACGCTGAATCCCTCCCAGCTTGGCGCCCATTGCCAGTTCCCCGATCATTCGGGCCAGTCTCCGTCGCCAGGTCCTGGCGGGCGCCAGGACCTGGCTCAGAGGACATCTAGCTTAGTCCGAGGCGACAAGCGAACCGACCGGTGCCGCCGGCGCCTGACTCACTACGCCCTGGTTAAGGTCGCAGACCACCCGTTTCCACACCATTTTTCCGTCGCACACTTTGATCGTTTTCTGGACTTCCGCGTATTCCGCAGGAATGCACACCTTTCGCGTCGTGGCCGGGGCGACGAGTTTCTGTCTGCGAATGGTCTGGTATTCAGCCGGCACACACTCCCTTTCCACCTGCGCCGGCTTCGCTAGGCACTGCGTTTGCAGCGTCTGGTGAACGGCAGCGTGATTCACCAGACAAAACACGTCGCGCGCCGGCTGATTGGT
>JAAYXS010000270.1 GCA_012515775.1 Phycisphaerae bacterium | reverse complement strand
CATCAGTCGGAGATTGACCGCCCGCCAAGGCCAGAGCGGCCAGAGCCAGCCAAATTCGAGCTATAGACATCACTCTTCCTCCGGAAGCACCAACGCGGCCATCGATGCCGCCAGCATAGAACCAGAGCCGGTTTTCGCGCCCCGGTGTTCACCGGGGTCTTGGCCGTGGGTTCTATGTACACGCCGGCGTCCGCCCTCGCGTTGTTATCGGGCGGATTTTAAGGGGGCGGAACGTGCACGTCGCAACGTTTCACTCGCGCGCCCGTGTTGGTATAAAGCTGCTCTGAAAGAACGGACACGCCAAGACTGGAGTGACGAATGTCTCTTCGCTTCTGTGAAACTCTCGCCACGCTGATCATCTGCAACTGCGCCGCCGGCGCGCTGGCGCAAGCGGCCGCCGAACCCGCTCTACCGACCTTCGTCACCGTGAGCGCCGAAGTCGGCTTGCCATATCCCATGCCCGACGACGCCATAGTCGGACTGGTCGACATCGATCTGGACGGCTACGTCGATGTTGTAACGCGCAATCGCGTCGGCGTGAACAACGGCCGCAACCGCTTCGAAGCACCGCTGGTTCTGCGCGGCACGTTTATCAGCCTCGGCGACTTCGACAATGACGGCGACCTCGACGCCTTCTCAACGGAGTGGCGCAAGATTTCCGTTAAACTGGACCCAGAAGACACCAAAACAGGACGAGAGAAAGCGGAGCGTGCTCGACAGTCCCGCACAAAACGCGGGCCGGCAGAACCACAAAAAGAGGAACCGGATCCAACGGTCGAGAAAGTCAAAGCCGAACACTGGCTGCTGCGCAACGACGGCGACGGCACGTTTACCGACGTGCTGAGTAAGTCCGGCTTGACGGACGCCCCCGAAGCGCAGTCCGGCCCGCAACGCGATGCCGCCATTAATCAGCCGACTGAAAAACTTCTGGACGTGAGCCGCGCGCACGGCTTCCTGGATTACGACAACGACGGCAACCTCGACCTGTTCGTGGCGGGGTTTGAAATCACGGATACACCCAAGCAGACCCGGGCCGTTCCCTGCCGGCTCTTCAAGGGCGACGGCACGGGACATTTTACGAACGTCACCGAAGCGGCGGGACTGCAAGTCGAACCGCGGGCGGCCACCGCTGTCGCCTTCTGCGATTTCGACAATGACGGCTTCGTCGACATCTATGTAGCCAACTCCCGCTCGCCGAATTGGCTGTGGCACAACCAGGGCGACGGCACTTTCAAGGACGTTGCTGAGGAGGCGGGCGCAACGGGTGGTGCAGGCAGTTCGCGCGCCGTGGCGGTTGCAGACTATGACAATGATGGCGACTTCGACGTATTCGTGGTCAATTACGCGCACGACGACCCCAAGAAGTCACAGCCGCGGTCGATGCTGCTGCGCAACGACTCAAGTCCCGACGGCGGCCTTCGCTTCACCGATGTGACTGCGGAGTGCGGACTGGCCTGGGAGCCGCCGGAGGGCTACAAGGCGGAGGCGACGTGGCGGTCGGCGGTTTGGGCGGATCTGAACAACGACGGCTGGCTCGATCTGTTCGTGACTGAATCCGCCGATGACGGAAAGAACCATCCCCATGCGCCACTGAAATATGGCAAGCTGGATTCCGGGTACAGCAAGCTGTGGCTCGGCCAGGGCGGGCAGTCTTTCGTTCGCGTTGACAAGGAGCGCAACAAGTTGCGGATAGAGGACAGCGCGGGCGTCGCCGCGGGCGATTTCGATAATGACGGCTGGTGTGATCTGCTCGTCGGTTCCAATACCGGCAAGAAGTCAGACAAGATCGATTGGTTTGACCCGACCAAGACGCGGACGACGCTCCTGCGCGGACGGGGCTTGGGCAAATCGGGTGCGGAAAACGCCGGCTACTTGAATCTCGTTCTCAGCGCTGCCGACCGCGCTCTAAATGGGGCGGTAGTCGAGATTACGCTCAACAACGGCGAGAAGCGCCGCGCATTCCTGGATGTGAGTTGCGGCGGATTGGCCATCAAGTCCAACCAGTTACACTTCGGGCTTGGCAGCGGCACGGTCAGCAAAATCAGCGTGACCATACCCGGCGGCGAGTCGGTCGCGAGCTTCGAGGGTTCGTGGCGCAACACGACCCTGCTACTGGATGTATCGAAGAAATCGCCGAAGCAGCCGCGGACGATCGAGGCGTGGCAGTAACGCGAGCGACCTGGCTTATTCCTGCCCTAAGTCCGGTCTGAAATACGCGCCTTCAAAGTGGATTCGACCGACCGCTTCGTAGGCGACCCGCCGCGCGTCGCTCAAACTGTCGCCCAACGCAGTCACGCCCAGCACTCGCCCGCCGGATGTCACTACCTGCCCGTCCTGTATGCGCGTGCCGGCGTGAAAGACCGCCAAGTCGTCGCGCAGGCTGTCTTCGGGCAGACCCGTTATGGGCAGCCCGGTGCGGTACTTGTCAGGATAGCCCTGCGACGCCATTACCACGCACAGTGCATGCCGCGGATCCCAACGCACCGTGGCATCCTCCAGGTGCCCTGATACGGCTGCGTCGAGCAGCTCCAGCAAGTCGGATTGCAGCCGCATGAGTATCGCCTGGGTCTCCGGGTCGCCAAAGCGGCAGTTGAATTCCAGGACCTTCGGGCCGGCGGGCGTGAGCATCAGCCCAACGTAGAGGACGCCACAATAGTGAATACCCTCGCGCGTCAATCCGTCCAGCGTGGGTACAAGTATTTGGCGCTGAATTTCCGCCAGAAGCTCATCGTCGAGAACGGGCGTCGGCGAATACGAGCCCATCCCGCCGGTGTTTGGCCCCGTATCGCCCGCCCCCAGGCGCTTGTAATCCTGGGCCGGCTCCAGCACGAAGAGCGTTTGTCCGTTCACAATGGCCAGCAGTGAGGCTTCGCGGCCGTTCAGACGTTCTTCCACTATGATCCGCGCGCCGGCGCCGCCGAAAATGCGGTTCACCATCATCCGCTCGGCGGCCAGAATTCCGTCCGCCGGATCCTCGCAGACGATCACGCCCTTGCCTTTGGCCAACCCGGCGGCCTTGATTACCAACGGCTCGTCGCGCGTCGCGATGTACTGCCGTGCTTGCTCGTAATTGTCGAAGATGCGTGCATCGGCCGTCGGTACCGCCTGCTGCCGCATCACAACCTTGGCAAAGGACTTGTCGGATTCCAGGCGCGCCGCGGCGGCGGTCGGACCGAAAATCCGCAGGCCGGCTTCCTGGAAGGCGTCCACAATGCCGGCCGCCAACGGGTCTTCCGGACCGACGATCGTCAGGTCGATTGATTCGCGCCGCGCCACCTCCAGCGCAAGCCGGATGTCGGCGGCGTCGCCGGGAATGTTCGTGCCCAGCGCGGCCGTGCCGGCGTTGCCCGGCAGAATGAACAGTTTGTCCAAGCGCGACGAACGCGCCAGACGATAGCAGAGGGCGTGCTCACGGCCGCCCGAGCCGATAACCAAGACGTTCATGGCGGGCACGGTAGCGGATCAAATGCCATCCGACAATTGGCGGAGGCGATAACGGGCCCAGCCCGAAGGCCATTCGTCCCGCGCCAGGTCGATGCAGCGCTGATAGGCCGCGATGGCGCGCTGCGTCTGCCCGGAAGCGCGCGCCAGCTCGCCCGCGAAAAATTGAGCATCGTCGTGAAAGCGCGAATCCATGCTGCGCAGGTTTGCTTCGGCGAGTTGCGTGAGCAGCCTGACCGGGCCATCAGCTTCGAGACCGATGGGCACGGTCGGAATTGCTGACTCCAGACCCGTGAGCGTGCGCGCAATCTGCCGTGCCGCGCCCGTCGCGCCGGGGTCCAGGCGGACAAACCCATGCCCTACGCCGCCGATGCGGGCAGCCACGGAGCGCGCTTTGGCCGTCTCCTGGCCGAGAACCAAGGCGGCGACTTGCTCAAGCTGTACGGCCGGGACGAGCGTGCTGTCGAGATCCGGCCGTGTTGAAAGCTCGGCGAAGGCTTCGGCCGCCGCCAGGTACTCGCCGGCCAGATACCGGCATTGGGCGATGCGCAATTCGCTGCTGGCGTCGAGTTGAGTGCCGCTCAGTTCGGCGCTGCGTTCCAGCCAGGTTTTGGCCTCTGCGAAGCGCTCCCCCTCGTATGCCGCGTGTCCGAGCCGCAGCCAGACGGCGGCTTCGGTAGCTGACGCGGTAACCGGCAGCCAGTCCGACGGGATTGCTTGCGAGCGACGGCGCAACGCGGTTTCGAGCACGAGCAGGCGCATGCCCGTGGCGCGCAGCGGGTCTACCAGTTGCAGCGCTTCGGTCTGTTCCCACGCGCGCTCGACATCACCCTCGGCCAGTTGCCGCGCCACTGCGCGTTGCCGCGCATAAGAGACGTTTTGAGCGATCAGCGCATCGACCTGCGCGAAGTCGTGCTCGTATAAACCTCCCGGTTGGCCCAACAGCACCGCGTCATTGCCGCCTACCCACGTGGCCAGCAAGCCGGCCTGGCCCCTGGTCAGCGGCACATGCAGGACGCTGTCGCCCGTCGCCAGATCGAGGATGCTGACCTTGCCCTCATCATCAAGGGTCAGGAGCACGCGCCCGGCCGGATTGAAGGCCAAGCTGCGCACCGGTTCGGGCGGGCGGATGCGGCGTTTCAACTTGGCATCCGCCAGCGCGAATATCCGGATGAAGCCGTCATCGCAAGCGAGCGCCAATTGCTCACCGCGCCCATCGAACGACAAGGCGAAAGCGGGCGATTCCAGAACCATCCACGGCGCTGGCGGCGGGACCGGGCTCGTCCCGGAAGCTGCGGACCCAGCCGTGCCGTCCGCTTCGGCGTCCAGCAGAACAAGCTCCCCGTTCGAGCGCGCCACCGCCAGCCGCGCCGTCCCCGGCAAAAATGCCAGTTCGCGAATGGCGCTCCCTACGAACTCCACTGGCGGCCCGCAGGCCGGCAAGAGCGTCGCCAAGTCAATACTGCGGCTGGTTTGCACGCGCGGCTGCCAGCGATAAAAGGCAACGTGCTGCCGATCGCCCGCTTCGCTCTGCGAGTAGAACGCCAGGTATT